>CAIJFC010000027.1 GCA_903819815.1 uncultured Bacteroidota bacterium | reverse complement strand
TAAAAACGAAGTCGATTCTGACGGAATAAAAATAGCAGGATTGGTTTGTAAGAATTTTAGTTTCAACTATTCTAGACCCGACGCTTCCGAAAGCCTATACGACTATTTTGAAAAAGTAAATTTAGTAGCAATTTCAGATGTGGATACTAGAGCATTAGTCAGTTATATTCGCGATAATGGCGCCATGAACTCAGTAATATGTACTGACGGAACCCCAATAGAAGAACTAAAAGCCAAATTAGCCTTAGTTCCCAACATGAAGGGACTTGAATTGGCTTCTAAAGTTTCAACGAAAACACCTTATTTCTTTGGAAATGAAAAAGCAACCTATAAAATTGCAGCTTTAGATTTAGGAATAAAAACCAATATCTTAAGATGCCTAGAAGCTAGAGATTGTTACATAAAAGTATTTCCATACAACACTTCATTTGAAGAATTAAAAGCATTTAATCCTGATGGCTACTTTCTTTCCAACGGCCCTGGAGATCCAGATCCACTAAAAGAAGTTCAGGAAGTGACACGTCAAATACTAACAACCAATATTCCCGTTTTCGGAATTTGCTTAGGACATCAAATGATTGCTTTAGCCAATGGAATTTCTACCTATAAAATGTTTAACGGTCACAGAGGAATCAATCACCCAATAAAAAATGTAATTTCTGGGAAAGGAGAAATCACTTCTCAAAATCATGGTTTTGCAGTAAATAAAGAAGAATTAGAACAACATCCTGATTTTGAAATTACCCACTTACATCTAAATGATGGCACTGTAGCAGGAATGAGAATGATTAGTAAAAGCTGTTTTTCAGTACAATATCATCCCGAAGCTAGTCCAGGACCTCACGATGCAGCCTATTTATTTGACCAATTTATAGATAATATGAAACTTTCAAGTAACTAAAACGTTTGAGTTAATAACATTAATTTGTTTCAAATAATCGTTCCGATAGTTATGATATATTTGCAATACAATTTAGAAACTATTATAAATCATCAATAAAAAAGAAAAAAATGAGCATTATTATCAAAATTCACGCAAGACAAATTTTCGATTCAAGAGGAAATCCAACAATTGAAGTTGATGTAGTAACCGAAAATGGAGTTTTAGGAAGAGCTGCGGTTCCTTCTGGCGCCTCAACAGGAAAATATGAAGCAGCGGAATTACGTGATGGTGGTAAAGCATTTCTTGGTAAAGGAGTTTTAAAAGCAGTTGAAAATGTAAATACTAAAATTGCAGAAGAATTATTAGGAACTTCCATTTTTGAACAAAATCTTATCGATCAAACTATGATTGATTTGGATGGAACTCCTAACAAATCAAATTTGGGCGCCAATGCCATTCTTGGAGTTTCATTAGCTGTAGCAAAAGCAGCAGCAAACGAATTGGGATTGCCATTATACAGATATATCGGTGGCGTTTCTGCCAACACGTTGCCAGTGCCAATGATGAATATTATCAACGGAGGTTCTCACTCTGACGCGCCAATAGCATTTCAAGAGTTTATGATTATACCAGTAAAAGCAGCAACTTTCACACAAGCGATGCAAATGGGAACCGAAATTTTCCACAACCTTAAAAAAGTATTACACGACAGAGGTTTAAGTACTGCTGTTGGTGATGAAGGGGGTTTTGCTCCAAATTTAGCTGGTGGAACTGAAGATGCATTAGATACAATAAAAAAAGCAGTTGAAGCTGCTGGTTACTCTTTTGGAAACGAAATTATGGTTGCCTTAGATTGTGCTGCTTCAGAATTCTTTGTAAACGGTAAATACGACTATACAAAATTTGAAGGGGAAACAGGAAAAATCAGATCTTCGGAAGAACAAGCAGATTATTTAGCGGAACTAGCTTCTAAATATCCAATTATTTCTATTGAAGACGGAATGGACGAAAACGACTGGGAAGGTTGGAAATATTTGACTGACAAAATCGGACATAAAACGCAATTAGTAGGAGACGATTTATTTGTTACCAATGTAGAGCGTCTTTCAACAGGAATTGAAAAAGGAATTGCCAATTCAATCTTGGTGAAAGTAAACCAAATAGGCACTTTAACAGAAACTATTGCAGCGGTTAATATGGCTAAAAATGCAGGATATACCTCTGTAATGTCTCACCGTTCAGGAGAAACTGAAGACAATACTATTGCAGATTTAGCTGTTGCGTTAAATTGTGGTCAAATAAAAACAGGTTCTGCTTCTAGAAGTGATAGAATGGCAAAATACAATCAATTGCTTCGAATCGAAGAAGAATTAGGAGATGTAGCTTATTTTCCTGGAGCAAAAGCATTCAAAATTTAATAAGTTTTAATTCATAAATTGTAAACGTTCAATTAGTTAATTGCTAATTGGACGTTTTTTTATGCCAATTTTTATGTTTTTCTAAAAAGGATTGTCATATTTATAATTTTTATATTTAATTTAACGAAATCGTTACCGTATTTCTTTTTTAATTAATATGAAATACCTTAATTTTGTTTAATATTATAAATAAAGATTTTTCCCACATATTATGTCAAAAATAGCTGTATTAGAATTAGAAGGTAAAAAATATGAGTTTCCTGTAATCGTAGGAAGTGAAAATGAAGTAGCCATAGATATTAATAAATTACGTGATTTATCAGGTGCAATTACTCTTGATCCAGGTTATAAAAACTCAGGATCTTGTCAAAGCGAAATTACTTTCCTTGATGGGGAGGAAGGGATTTTACGTTACAGAGGGTATGCAATTGAAGAATTGGCTGACAAAGCGAATTTTCTTGAAGTCTCTTATTTATTAATTTTCGGTGAACTACCTTCAAAACAACAGTTAGAAGACTTTGAAAACGATATTAGAAAATACACCTTGGTTAACGAAGAAATGAAAAACATCATCGATGGATTTCCTAAAACAGCACATCCTATGGGTGTTTTGTCTTCTTTAACAAGTGCATTAACAGCATTTAATCCAAAGTCGGTGAATGTTGAAAATGAAAAAGAAATGTATGAAGCGGTTTGTAAAACAATGGGTAAATTCCTTGTAATTGCAACGTGGACGTACAGAAAAAGCATGGGCTTTCCATTGAATTATTACGACAATACAAAAGGATATGTTGATAATTTTATGCGATTAATGTTTGAAATCCCAACAGGACCTTACGTTTCAAACCCAGTAGTGACCAATGCTCTAAATAAACTGTTTATTCTTCATGCGGATCACGAGCAAAACTGTTCTACTTCTACAGTTAGAATGGTAGGTTCTTCTCATGCCGGTTTATTTGCATCCATTTCAGCAGGTGTTTCGGCACTTTGGGGACCACTTCATGGTGGAGCAAATCAAGCTGTTCTTGAAATGTTAGAAGAAATTCAGAAAAATGGTGGTGATGCAGATAAATATATGGCAAAAGCCAAAGATAAAGAAGACCCCTTCCGTTTAATGGGATTCGGACACCGTGTTTATAAGAATTTTGACCCAAGAGCCAAAATTATCAAAAAAGCTGCTGATGAAGTTTTAGCTACTTTAGGCGTAAATGATCCAATTTTAGCTATCGCAAAAAGATTAGAAGAAGCTGCTTTAGTTGATGAATATTTTGTTTCTAGAAAATTATATCCAAACGTAGATTTCTATTCAGGAATTATTTACCGTGCTTTAGGAATTCCAACCGATATGTTTACGGTATTATTTGCAATTGGAAGATTACCAGGATGGATTGCACAATGGAAAGAAATGCGTGAAAATAAAGAACCAATTGGTCGACCAAGACAAGTTTATACCGGTCAACCTTTAAGAGATTTTAAATCTATTGAGAAAAGATAGATTTTTTGATTAATAATTAAGAAAGCTTCACCATTTGTGGAGCTTTTTTTTATATTTGTAAACAGTCAATTCTAAGAAAACCCATGATAAAGCTAAATGTAAAAAACGAAACAGCAAGATTAAGAGCAGTAGTTTTAGGATCGGCAGTAAATAATGGGCCAACACCAACTAAAGAAGAAGCCTACGATCCAAAATCTTTAGAGCATATTATTGCAGGAACCTATCCTATTGAAGCCGATATGGTTAATGAAATGGAAGCGTTTAACGAAGTGTTTAAAAAATATGACGTAACTGTTTATCGTCCTGAAATGATTGAAAATTACAATCAAATTTTCACTCGTGATATTGGATTTGTAATAGACGATATTTTTATAAAAGCGAATATTTTACCGGACAGAGAAAGAGAATTAGATGCAATCAAATATATTACCGATCAAATTGATCCCTTAAAAGTGATTCGTCCTCCAGAAGAAGTACATATAGAAGGGGGTGACGTAATGCTTTGGAATAATTATATTTTTATTGGGACTTACAAAGGAAGCGACTATAAAGATTACATCACTGCAAGAACCAATTGGCAAGGTGTTGAATTTATTAGAAATTTGTTTCCAAATAAAATTGTAAAAGAATTCGATTTGGTTAAATCAAAAATTGAAGCTCGAGACAATGCACTTCACCTGGATTGCTGTTTTCAGCCAGTAGGAAACGACAAAGGAATTATTTACAAACAAGGTTTTCGTGAAGAATCCGATTACCTTTATTTAGTGAAATTATTTGGTAAAGAAAATCTATTTCACATCAATAGAAATGAAATGTACCATATGAATTCTAATGTTTTTTCAATAGCACCAAACATAGTAGTTTCAGAACAAAAATTCGATAGATTAAACACATGGCTTAGAGAAAAAGAATTCACAGTTGAAGAAATTCCCTATGCAGAAATTGCCAAACAAGAAGGATTGTTACGTTGCTCAACTTTGCCGTTAATTAGAGATTAAGAAATTAGATAATAGACGAAGAGATAATAGACGGATAGACAATAGACGAATAGATTTTAAAAATTCGAGATAATTTGTGTAATTCGTGGCTAAAAAAGTTTTATTTCTTTTGTGGTAAAAATAGACATAAAAAGTAAAGAATATAAAATATAATTTGTTCTAAGTCTGGTTTTAAGTTTTACAACTTTTGACTTTATGACTTTTGACTTTAAGACCTATAAAACATGAATCAAACTACCAATTCCATTTTAATGATTCGACCAGTTGCGTTTCGAATGAACGAGCAAACGGCAGTAAATAATTATTACCAAAAAGTAATTGATGGGTTATTACCCGCAACTGTTAACGCAAAAGCCCAACAAGAATTTGATGCTTTTGTAGCAAAGTTAAAATCCGTTGGTGTTGATGTTATTGTTGTTGAAGATACCCTAAATCCAGATACACCCGATAGTATTTTTCCAAACAACTGGATCTCATTTCATGAAAATGGAGACATTGCTTTGTTTCCAATGTTTGCCGAAAACCGTCGTTTAGAACGTCGTGAAGACATTTTAGATATATTGGAAGAAAAAGGTTTTATTATAGAAAATATAATGGATTATACCTCGGCCGAAGAAGATAATTTTTTTCTTGAAGGTACCGGAAGTATTCTACTTGACCGTGCTAACGGAAAGGCCTATTGCGCGTTATCACCAAGAGCCGATGAAGAATTATTCATTGAATTTTGTGAAGATTTCGACTTAAATCCTATTATTTTTGAAGCGTTTCAAACTGTAAATGGAGAAAGAAAATTAATCTATCATACTAATGTTATGATGTGTATCGGGGAAACCTATGCCGTAATTTGTGCCGATTCAATAGATGATAAAAAAGAACGCAAAATGGTAATCGATAGTTTAAAAGGCGATGATAAAGAAGTGATTTACATAACTGAAGATCAAGTGAATAATTTTGCCGGAAATATGCTTGAAGTAAAAGGGGCCAACGATAGAAGGTATTTAGTAATGAGTTCTGCCGCTTATAAAAGTCTCACTAAAAAACAAATTGCCCAATTAGAAGAGCACGTAACTATTTTAAGTTCCAGTCTAGATACTATTGAAGCTTGTGGCGGCGGAAGTGCCCGTTGCATGATGGCGGAAATATTCTTGCCAAAAGAAGAAATTTAAACCCCATTAAATACGTATTTTTGCAATATGAAAAATAAAAAAACACTCGTACTCGGAGCGTCAACAAAGCCTGATCGATACTCGTTTAAAGCGATCACATTGTTAGTCGAAAAAGGGCATTCTGTACTTGCAATTGGACAAAATACGGGAGAAGTAGCAGGAATAAAAATTTATACTAAAGCCATTCCGTTATCGCAAATAAACACCGTTTCCTTATATCTAAATGCTGCTCGTCAAAGAGATTACTACAATTATATCGTAGAAGCAAAACCAAAACGGGTGATTTTTAACCCCGGAACTGAAAATCCAGAATTTTATCAATTACTAAAATTGAATAATATAAAGGTAGAAATTGCCTGCACTTTGGTGCTTTTAACAACCAATCAATATTAGTTTTTTTAGAAGCTATTTCCCGCTGTACGTTGAGAAAGTTGTAAGTTGTAAATTGATAGAGTTGAAGCGTTTAAATGTTTAATTGTTAAATAATTACATAATTTCCTATTCCGATTAACCAAATAACCGAATAACCGAATCAACGTTTAATCAAAACCTCGTTTCAGAAGTCGCAGGTTTGCTAATTAACAACAATCCAATAAAAGTGATTAAACCGTTAACAATAATCAACTCGTTATCAATTACATAATCCCCCAATAACGCTGCCGAATTATAGCTAATTAAAAAGCAAATTGCTGGTGAAAGCACACAAATAATAGGAACTAATTTATCATGAACTGTTTTAGTTTTCATAAACATTCCAAAGCAAAACAAACCTAATAATGGGCCATAGGTATAAGAGGCAATCTTAAAAATCATACTTACCACAGAAGCGTCATTTATTGCATTAAAAAGTAGGATTACCAAAAACATCAATGTTGAAAAACCAATATGAACGAAATGTCTTGTTCTTACCATATTTGCTTTTGCAACATTTTCAACTTTATCCATACCTAAAAAGTCCACACAAAAAGAAGTAGTTAAAGCTGTTAAAGCCGAATCTGTAGTGGCAAAAGTAGCAGCAGTTAAACCTAATAAAAATACAATTGCTGGAATCGTAGCTAAATGATGAAAGGCGATTTCCGGAAAAAGCAAATCAGTTCTCGGTTTTCCAGTAAGTAAATCTTTAGGAACTTCAATTCCATTTTTCTCAGCATAAATATAAAGCAACGCTCCAACGCTTAAAAAGAATATATTGATTATTACAAATATACCGGTAAAAGTAAACATGTTTTTTTGAGCTTCTTTAATATTATTGCAACTCAGATTTTTTTGCATTAAATCCTGATCCAGCCCAACCATTGCAATGGTCACAAATATTCCGCCTAAAATTTGTTTCAAAAAATAGGTTCCTTTTAAATAATCTTCATAGAAAAAAACTTTAGAATAATTACTGTTTTTAACTGCTTCAAAAGCTTCAAAGGCCCCTAAATTTAAACTGCTGCAAATGAAGTAAATCGTTAAAAAAACAGAAGAAACTAAGAAAAAAGTTTGCAAAGTATCTGTAATTATTATCGTTTTTAATCCCCCCTTATAAGTATAGGCGAAAATCAATAATAAAGATATTAATACAGTTACAGCAAAAGGAATTTTGTAGAAATCAAAAACATAGCGTTGTAATACGATCACCACTAAATACAATCTAAATGCAGACCCAATTGTTCTACTGATTAAAAAAATGGATGCCGCTGTTTTATAACTAATTTCTCCAAGTCTTTGTTCAAAATAGCCGTAAATGGAAGTTAAATTCATACGGTAATATAATGGAAGCAAAACTTTTGCGATAATAATAAACCCTATGGCATTGCCTAAAACAAATTGGAAGTACTTGAATTGCGTTTCTGGGTTTCCCACTTCGCCAGGAACAGAAATAAATGTAACCCCTGAAAGCGCGGTGCCAATCATCCCAAAAGCGACTAAGTACCATTTAGAATTCTTATTGGCTTTAAAAAAAGCTTCATTTCCAGTATTATTTTTACTTACAAAATGGGAAATTAGAAACAATATTCCAAAATACACAGTCATAAGTAGTACAATTGCTATAGGAGTCATATAAAATATTTTTTTATTTACAAATAACTTAATTTTTTTTGAAATTACTTGTTTTGGATAGTATTTTTTCTTTACGTTAACTAATTAGTTAGTTTTGGAGGCTAATTTTCTATATATTTTTATACAACATAAGAAATAAGTAATATATTTGCTTAAAATTTAAACTTTTAAAGTCATGAAAAAATTAGGTGTATTATTTTTATTATTCTCAACTTTTGCAGTTTTAGCTCAAGAAAACACTGCTAAACCAAAATGGATTATTGGATTTGGTGCTAACTTTATTGATAACACTGCTACCAAAAATGGTCAATATGCTAACGTTTCTGATCAATGGAATTATGTTTCTACAATTTCAAAAGTTAGTTTTGAAAATTCCATTAGCGAACAATTTTCTATTGAAGGTTCTCTAGGAATCAATATGATTTCATCTGATGTAATGCAGAATGGATCATTTCAAAAAGAGGATAAAAATTATTTCGGTGTTGATTTAAATGGTAAATTCTATTTCGGAAAAGGGTTGATCAATAGTAAAAATTTCGATCCTTATTTAGTTGCTGGATTTGGATTAAATAGAGTAGGAGATAATTCAAACCAGTCTTCAAATTTTGGATTAGGATTCAATATGTGGTTGAATTCAAATGTAGGATTCCGTATTCAATCAATGGGTAAATATGGTTTCGTACAAAACACACTTTTAAATAATCATTTACAACATAGTGCTGAATTAGTATTTAAATTCTAATAAGTCAATATATTATTTAAAACCACCAATTATTGGTGGTTTTTTTTTCAATTTTTTTTGAGTTAAACAGGTTAAAATATTTTCTTAATATTAAGTATCGTTTAATCAAAATAAATGAGTACTTTTGTTACTCAATATTGTAAACAAATGCTTCAAACTCTAATTACTTCTAAAACACGTCTAAGAATATTGGTAAAGTTTTTTATAAACGCTGCCAATAAAGGCCATTTGCGTGGTTTGGCTGAAGAAATGCATGAATCTACAAATGCTATTCGTAAAGAGTTAAACAATTTGGAAGAAGCAGGTTATCTAAAAAAAGAAGCAGTTCAAAATAGAATTTCCTACAAAGCAAATACAAAACACCCCCTTTATAAAACACTAAAAAATATTATTTTTCAACATATTGGATTGGATTCTATTGTGGAAATGGTTTTGGACAGAATGGGAGAAGTAAAAAAAGTTATAGTTATAGGTGATTATGCAAATGGAATTGACAGCGGAACTATTGATGTGGTTGTTATTGGGGATGAATTAAATACGGAATATATCGAAAATTTATCATTAAAAATTGAGAATGAAATTAAACGTAAGATCCAGTTTTTTATCACTCAAAAATACGATGGAAAAGGATTATTGATTTATGATGCTGAAACTAACACTAAAGAATTCTAAGTATGGCTTGGTTTGCAATTTATACTCGACCAAAGAATGAAAAAAAAGTAGTTGAAGGTCTTGAAAAATTAGGTGTTGAGGTGTATTGTCCGATGGTTACAGAAATTAAACAATGGTCAGACAGAAAGAAAAAAGTGGAGATCCCACTAATAAAATCGTATGTGTTTGTTAATATTGAAGAAAAAAACAGAAATATAGTTTTTGAAGTTCCGGGGGTGGTGCGTTATTTATTTTGGTTGGGAAAGCCCGCAGTTATTCAAGAACAGGAAATTGAAGTGTTGAAAGCTAGCTTGAAAGGGGTTTTAAGCTCAATTGAAGTTAGTGGAATACAACCTGGAGATAGTTTAACAATATCAAAAGGGCCTTTTCAAGGAAAAGAAGGAACGGTTTCGCAGGTTGATAAAAATAAAATCAAATTAGTTTTAAAAGAACTAGGGTTTATAATTACTATTTCTAAAGAAGAAAAGTAGTAATTTATTTAATATTTTGTACCTTGTTAGTTGAAAAAAAGTGACTGACGGGGCGAAGCCATGAAATTTGTAAATAAATTTTTAATTCTCCTAAAAGAATAAAAGCTGGGAATAAATAAATTAAATTTAGTTTTATATACATGAATTTAAATTCTAAAATATACATAGCAGGCCATAACGGAATGGTTGGAAGTGCTATTTGGCGTATTCTGTCTGCAAAAGGATACTCTAATTTAGTTGGAGCCAGTAGTAAAGATTTAGACCTAAGGAATCAGCAATCGGTATTAAACTTTTTATCAAAAGAAAAACCAGACGTTATTATTGAT
>CAIJFC010000026.1 GCA_903819815.1 uncultured Bacteroidota bacterium | reverse complement strand
TCTAAAAAACGATTTACGGTAAAAATAGGGCAGCACCTAAAAGTAATTTCAACCGATGAAATTGAATGTTTTTTTAGCGAAAATAAAGGAACTTATATTCATACATTTGATAATAGAAATTATTTAATTGATTCCACTTTAGAAGTTTTGGAGCAAGAATTAGAAGCCAAAGATTTTTATAGAATCAGTCGGAAATATATTATTTCAATCAAAGCAATTAAGGAAATTGTAGTCTTTAGCAACTCAAGATTAAGAGTTATTTTGCCTACTTTTAAAGAGGAAGAAGTGATTGTAAGTCGCGAAAAAGTTTCTGATTTTAAAAACTGGATTGGTTAAAAATTTATTTAACTTTTTTATTTAAGTAATTTATTTTAAAATACTGACAAACAATTTTTTAAATAACCACTATCGATTTATTCTATAGTGATTTTAAGCTTTAAAAAACGTTTTTCTAATACCAATTATCACAAAAATAAATAACGTGTAAATGATAAAAAACGGAACGATAAATTCGATTAAATTCATCGGTAACATTATCGCAATTATTAGCAATTGAAATCCCAATCCGTATATGGATAGCAACGTCATAAACCAATTTGGAAACGTTTTTACTTTGTAAGCTTCGGGATCTAAAAAGTGAATTATCTTATCAAAAGTTCCGTAAACCAAGGTGTAAATTTTAAATAAAATATCCACCGATTTTTGTGTTTCACCAGGTAAAGCTCTTGGCGATTTATACTCAAAAATTTTACTTGTAGTATCTCCTCCCACTGATTTATTTCTCAAAATTACATAGTAATAATTGTATAAAGTACCTTGTAATTGAACTCCTATAAAGGCCAAAATGGTAAACCAAATGGTCGTTTTTGAAACGTAACAAATAGTCATTAATATCATGAAATTTAAGATAATATCAAAAACACTATCGAGGTATCTTCCTACATAGGAAGGCGTTTTTTTCAATCGTGCTAATTCCCCATCAGCAGCATCAATAGCCGATTTTAAAATAAGGAAGAAACCTGCCCAAAAATAATGGTTTTCTAATACACAAACTATCGAAATTAGCCCCGAAAGACCAAACAATAGCGTTACATGAATAGGAGTGAAGCGGGTGTTTTTAAGCTGATTGGCAATTAATTTTCCAATAGGCCTTCCATAATCTGATAAATCTAAGAATTTATCTTTTTTTAATAGTTTAGACATTTATAGTAATGTAAACAACGAAATGCGACAATATAGTCAGGATATTAATTAGTAATTTTTTTACTGCTTTCTAATAATAAATAGAGTTGAAAACCAAAAATAATCGTAGCAATTACAACATGTACCGTTTGTGATCCAAATGGAAAATTGAAATAGAACATAGTAATTCCAGATAGAATTTCAATACAAAGTAAAGCAATTACCCAATTCATTTTATTAAAACCTAACTTTAATTCTCTGTTTCTCCAAAACAAAAATAAGTTGGTAAATAGAACTATTATCGAAAAACTGCGGTGCATATAGAAACCTCCTTTAGGATTTTGCAACCAAACTTCCTTTGGTAAACCAGCCTCTACAATGGTGTCAACAAATTCGCGAACTTGAGTTCCAAAAATGATTTGAGCAATCGTTAATCCTAATGCAGCTACTAAAATCCATTTAAATTCAGAATTGAAGGTTTTTATTTTTTGTTTTTCTTGAACAGAATAAATCACAAACAACTGAACCGCAACAATAAGCAAAGCTGCAAGCATGTGAGTGGTTATTTTATAAGGATTTAATACCGAATCAACTACCGTTTTCCCAAGCCATGCTTGGAATCCCATTAAGAAGCAAATTAGAAAATTTAGAAAAATTAATTTTTTATTATCTTTCCAATATCCAAATGAGAAAAACAACGCAATAACACAAGCTAATCCTGCTAAAGCACCAATTAAACGGTTAATATATTCTACCCAAGTGTGTAATGGATTGAAAATAGCATATTCATGTTTGGCATATTTTTCCCAATGGGAACTTTCAAAATTATTTTCAGCTACAAAATGGTCTTTAGCAACTAATAGCTTTTCCTCTTTTATAATAACTTGGCCTTTTGAATATTCCTTTCCTGGAGTATATAAAAGTTCTTTTGCTTCCGTTGGTGGAATATAGTAACCAAAGCATTTAGGCCAATCAGGGCAGCCCATTCCTGAACCAGTCATTCTAACTAATGCACCTGCAAGTATAACTAAATAAACTAAAATTAAAGAAGCTTTAGCCCAAGAAATAAAATATGTTTTCATTATTTATCTAGTTT
>CAIJFC010000025.1 GCA_903819815.1 uncultured Bacteroidota bacterium | reverse complement strand
TTATATTTTAGGGCAAATTTCTTATGAAGATGAATATGAATTGGAAGATATAACATTGTATTGTATACAAGTGGAATATGATGATTGTGATTTTGGATTTGAAGGTATTATTTGGATTTCATTTGACGAAGAAACAGATGAGCCATATAGAGTAATTGAAGTGCCCGATGATTTTGATTTAGAGGAGAATATAGGTGGTAATTATTCTTTAGGTTCTTTCAATTCATATGGTGAAGCCACTAGATTTATTGAAAATTTAAAGACTATTTCATTTAATAAATTAAAGGAATTGACTGGTTATCCCGATAATGAAAATCTTTGCTATTTTAGAAATAACATAGGTTAAAATAAGGATTTACAATCTTATTGTAGACTTTTTTTTATAATAAATAAAAATGAAATTATGAAAATAGAAATTGGAGAATCTTTAACAAGTAGCTATTTGAACCACGTAATGGGCTGTAGAGTTATTCAAACCAATTGGAAATTGAGTGGAAACTGGGTTGTTACTGATCACGAAAAAAGCAGGGCAAAATTATTTTACCAAAAAATTATTAAATCCGGTTATTTTGATGAAATCTTTAAAGGAAGTTCTTTTGAACAACTTTTAAAGCAAGCCGAAATAGATGTCTTGGGAATCAATACAACCGAGTTGACAGTTTATGGTGTTGATGTAGCTTTTCATGGGGCTGGTTTAAATTATGGTTCTAAAGAAGAAACAGCAGAGCGAATACTAAAGAAAATTTTTAGAACTCTTTTCGTAATGCAAACCTATTTTGAGCAATACAATCACTTCCATTCCTTATTTATTACCCCAAAAACAAATCCTGCTACTTTGAAACTAATTGATGATTTGCTTCAAAAGGCTAATGAGTTAATTGATGATGACAGTATCTCAATAGGGGTAATTACTAACGACCAGTTTTTTGAAGACATTATTGATTCTACCATTAAAGCATCAAAATCTGAAAATGACACCTCAGAACTATTTTTGAGAAGTGTTAAATTATTAGATTTAGATTCTAGAAAAGAAATCACAAATGAAAAAATTAAAGTATTTATCCCAAAAAATATCATTGAACACAATAATAAGAAAATTGAGGGAATGAAAATAGGGCAATATGTCCAACATACTTTTAGGGAAGCTTTTAAACAAGGATTAATATCAAATGATGAAATTCAAAATTTGCAAAAACCACAGTATTCAAAAATAAATTTTAATGCAAATTTTGAAGTATTACGATTAAAAAGTAGAACGATAAAAGATGCTAATGGCAGTACTCGATATTATTCTAAAGAAATTTTTTGCGGAAATTACCACTTAACTTCACAATGGATAGAGTCACAGTGGAATTTGTATCTAAAATGGTTAAAGAAAATAGGATATAATATCTAATTTTAAACTCTTATTTATACAATCTAGTTGTAATAATTATATGATTTAAAATACAGTAACTTAAAAACATAAAAATGGGATTATTTGATTTTTTAAAAAGCAACAAAAATATTATTACCGATAATGGTACAAACTTCATCTATGAAAATGATGGAAAAGGTAAGCTAAAAGAAAAATTCATTAAAGTTAATGGGGTTTTACATGGTGAGTATCTTAAATACGATGAGTCAGGCAAAATTTTATCTACAGATTATTATCATGATGGTCATATTATTACTTTG
>CAIJFC010000024.1 GCA_903819815.1 uncultured Bacteroidota bacterium | reverse complement strand
TATAAATATAAAAATCCCGTCTATAAAATAAACGGGATTTGAATGGAATTAATTAATTATAGACTAGAAATATGTACCGATAAATCGATTAATTTACTAGAATATCCATATTCATTATCATACCAAGAAATGATTTTGAAAAAAGTGGAATTCAAACCAATTCCTGCTTTAGCATCCACAATGGAAGTTCTTGGGTCAGAAACGAAATCTTGAGAAACCACGTCGTCTTCGGTATAACCTAAGATACCTTTCATGGTTGTTTCTGATGCTTTTTTCAAAACAGCCATAATTTCTTCGTAGCTCGTTTCTTTGGCTAATTTAACGGTTAAATCTACGGCAGAAACATCAACTGTAGGAACACGCATTGACATTCCTGTTAATTTACCGTTCAAAGAAGGAATTACTTTTCCAACAGCTTTTGCAGCTCCTGTACCAGACGGAATCATATTTACCAAAGCCGATCGTCCACCTCTAAAATCTTTTCTGGAAGGTCCGTCATTGGTCATTTGTGTCGAAGTTGTTGCGTGAACTGTTGTCATTAAACCTTCTACAATTTCGAAATTATCGTGAATTACTTTGGCCAAAGGAGCCAAACAATTGGTCGTACAAGACGCATTAGAAACCACTGTGTCAGAAGCTTTTGCTTCAAGATGATTCACGCCCATTACAAACATTGGTGCGTCTGCTGAAGGTGCAGAAATAATTACTTTTTTGGCACCACCCGTAATGTGTGCTTTTGCTGTTTCAATTGTTGTGAAAAATCCAGTACATTCTGCAACAACGTCAACACCTACTTCATTCCATTTCAAATTGGCAGGATCTCGTTCAGCAGTAATTCGAATGTGTTTATTGTTTACGAAAAGTTTTCCGTCTTTTACTTCCACTTTTCCAGCAAATCGACCGTGTACCGAATCATATTTTAACAAATAGGCCAAATGATCCACTTCCAATAAATCATTAATTGCAACTACTTCAACATTATCTCTATTGAAAGATTCTCTAAATACAATTCTTCCAATTCTTCCAAAACCGTTAATTCCTAATTTTACTTTTGACATTTCTAATTTCTAATTTATTATTTATATTAAATTTTTAAGTTGACATGATATCTGAAACTCTTAGAAGTTCCTTATCTATTTGTGTTTTTCCTTTAATGGCTTGTTCAATGGGAGTTAAACAAACTTTATCATCTTTTAAACCGACCATATAATTTGATTTTCCTTCCAATAATGATTCCACTGCTTTAACTCCTAATCGACTGGCTAATACGCGATCGAAACAAGAAGGCGAGCCGCCACGTTGCATATGTCCTAAAACGGAAACACGAACATCATATTCGGGTAAATTGGCATCAACATAATCTTTCAATTCAAATACGTTTTTTCCAATTTTATCACCTTCCGCAATTACAACAATACTGGATGATTTTCCAGACGCCTTACTTTTTTCTAAGGATTCTAAAAGTCGCTCTAATCCTAGATTTTCTTCAGGAATAAGAATTTCTTCTGCTCCTGCTCCAATTCCAGCATTTAAGGCAATATGGCCTGCGTCTCTTCCCATTACTTCTACAAAAAACAAACGATCGTGCGAACTTGCGGTATCTCTAATTTTATCAATTGCTTCAACAACGGTATTTAATGCGGTGTCGTAACCCAGCGTGTGACTGGTTCCGAAAATATCATTATCAATGGTTCCAGGGATTCCCATTACTGGAAAATTGAATTCATTATTAAAAATTTCAGCACCTGTAAAACTTCCGTCGCCACCAATAACCACAATTGCATCAATACCTGCTTTTACAAGATGGGCATGCGCTTTTTTACGGCCTTCGGGCAACATGAATTCTTTTGAACGAGCTGATTTTAATACAGTTCCTCCTTTATTGATGATGTCTTTCACACTTCTTGGGCCCAATTCTTCGAAATCACCTTCAATCATTCCTTGATAGCCTCGGTAAATTCCGATACATTCAACATTATGATAGGCGCACGTTCGAACAACAGAACGAATGGCTGCATTCATTCCAGGAGAATCGCCTCCAGAAGTTAGAACCCCTATTTTTTTTATTGTTTTAGACATAATTTATGTATTAAAATGTAAATTTAGCATAATAAAAGACTTAAAAAAATGGATTTTTCAATATTTTACATAAAACCAAAATTCAAACGTTTTCGTTAATAAGTTTTTAGTCATTTTTCAAGTGACTTTATATTTAAAAATAGAATTACTCTTCCTCATTTAAAATCGCATCAGTTTCTACTTTCGGTGTGGTTTTTTTCTTTTTAGAATTATTAAAATTCAGATAATCGTCATTAACACTTGAATCCGGAATTACATCTGATTTTGGTGCTAATTCAATTTTATGTTTTTTGAATATCTTATTAACCAACTCTTTAAACGTATCAAAATCAACTTCGTAAGAAGCTCCTAACCCTTGTGTGTATCCAATTCCTTGACCAATAATATAATTAATATCGTTTTCTTTGTTAAACAATTTTAAATTCAAAGTACCATCTTCATTCACGCGATACAATATTTCCACATCCCCAACAATTGCGGAATCATTGATACCACCAACTGGAACTCCCACTTTTCCATTGATAGTAATTTTTTCGTTTATTCGGGATGAAATGGTAACTCCCACCCTTCCGTCGGTTTCTAAACCGGGACGTTTATCTGCAGAAACGTAATCAAAACCAACATTTAATTTTCCTTCGGCATCTTGAAAAATATCGTTTACAAGTCCGCTAGCGCTTTCAAATAAATTACTTGTTAAATTGGATTGATCGACACCAACTTGACTAAGAAAACTACCAGCATAAAGTAGATTTATGGCCTGTGTCCAACGCGTATCTTTATCGTCTAATCGGTATTGTAATTCCGATTTCAACACCGAACTAACCGTTGGAAAGTTAATCGAAAAATCAGGTTCTGGATTGGTTAAATTCCCTTTAATTCCGATAACAACTTCAACGGGCACCTTTTTATTAATAGATGGGTTTTCAATTAAAACGGCTGGATTAGCACTGGTTTTATAAACCGCTTCCAAGTTCAAAATAGCCCGCATCGGATCGCCTTCCCATACAATAGATCCGAATTTTTTTACATCGAATTTCTTTCCAATTAATTGTCCGTATTTGAAATTATAAGTTCCTTCGTATACTTGAAAATCGCCATACATATTGAATTTTCCTTGCGTATTGATTTCTAATAATAAATTTCCACGTCCTTTTCCTTTCATTCCATGACCAGAATTTCGATTTAATATTACCTCAATCTCTGAATTTTCTTTGATATCAAAATTGAATTTTAATTCTAAGCCACTGTAATTATTCGTTTTATCTGCAATTCCTTTACCGATGTTATATTTCTCTTTGGATGTTAAAAAATGCAAATAACTAGAAGCCCCAACTGCTTCAGCATCATTAATTGGTATTTTTATGGAAGTTCCTTTTTCCGATTTCGCATCCATTTTAATTACTAATCCGCTTGTTGGGCCAGATATTGACGCGTTTCCGTCAATAAATGCGGTACCAAAATAAGCAGCATCTTCCGAATCTTTGGTGTCAAGTGCTAAAAAACGATTGGAATAAATATTTAAATCCAAAACCCAATCAGAAAATTTCTTGTGTTTCACTTTTCCTTCTAAAATTCCTTTGGTTTTGTATTTGGTGTCAAATATATTGGCACTTCGAACAATGAAAGAAGTTTCGGTTACATCAACAATTGATTTTTCTTCAAAGTCATAATTGACATTTAAATAAGGTATTGAAATTCCGGCATTATCCAGAAATAATCGGCCATTAACCCCTAGATTATTCAAATTTCCATCAAAATTAATGTTTCCTGTAACCAACCCTTTGATATTGGTAATAATATCTCCACCTAATCGATTCAACGAATTTAAATTCAATTTGTCAAATCGCATATCAAGATTCAATAACGTTTCTTTGTTTTGGGTATTAATTTCTCCTGTGGCGATAAAAGATTCAACGTCATTGTTTTGAATTTTGGAATTGATACTGAATTTTTCAAACGATTCGTCACCAGCAACATCCAATTGAAATTTACCCAAATTGATTTCATTCAGCGATAAATTATCGATTGACAACGAAGCTGTTGGTTTATAATTTGGTCCATCTTGCTTTAAATTTAATTCGCCATTCAAAGTTCCACCAAATGCAAATAATTCGATTTCGGGTGTTAATTTTTGAATGTTTATATTGGTAAAACTTAAATTTAAATCTTTATAATTTGTGCCTTTTAAATCCCCGTTTAATGCTACTTTTTGATTTTCATGCGATAAAACAATATTGTCAAAAGAGAAGTTTTTGAGTTGTTTATCAAAAACAATTTTGTTTTGGCGTTCGTCATTTCCATTCAAAAACCACAAATAATCCTTAAACATGACTTCTGATTTTTTCAAACCAACGACATTATTATTCTGTTTATCGATGGTATGGTATAAATTTAAATTATAAAAATCTTTCGCTTTTTCTCCGCCTTTGAATTCGGTTCGTAAAAAAAGTGTGTCGTTTGCCGTTACGTTTATCATGCTAAAATCGGCAATTTTATAATTCTTTGTTTTTATACTGTCTATTTCAAAATAGGCATTAAATAATGGATTTTTATTATCTATTTTAATCTTAATCTTATCAATCAAATTCTCGAAAGCATTGATTTGCGGCGAAACAAAATTGAGTTTAAAATCATTGTCATTTGAATCTATAACCCCATTAATAAAAGTGTTTTTTGCTAGAGAAATACCAGGGAAAAATATCTCAATGATTTTATTATAAACGGCAAAATCAAATTTTAGATATTGTCCTTTAATAACTTTATTTGGAGAATAATTGGCATACAAACTTCCTAATGAATTTTCAACCATCTTTTTTAATTGGTCAAATTGGTATTTTCCAACAATTTTTCCTTCGATAATATCGGGCGAATTAATAGCAATTGTTCGAACATTATTTTCATCGAAGGTTGATTTTATGTTGAAATCATCAAAATAATAAGTGGAAACATGATTTTGAAAAGAGGTTTGAGAAATCACGATTTCACCTTTCATATTATCAAGCGTGTTTCCTGCAATTTTCATTTTGATATCGCCTTTAAAAATGGAAATAGAATCCGATTTTACAAGATTCAATTTCGACAAGTTGGCATAATCAATTTTGGTATGAAAATCATAGTTATTTTCTTTGGTTCCAATATTTATTAAACCATCAAAATCCATGAATAAATTTGGGTCATTAATGGTTAATTTTCCCTTGAAAATTGGCTTTTTAAAATTCCCATCCACTACAATTTTAGAATAATTATATCCTTTATAATTGATTTTATTAACATCACCCGAAAAAGTTGTATTCAGATATTGTTCTTTAAAACCAACCCCATCCACGTCAATATTTAAAGAAATATTTCCTAAATCACGGTTTTTAAGAAAAGTCCCAATTTTAAAATCATCTAAAATAATGGTTCCTTTATAAGCGGCTTTGTCAATATTGTTTAGATTGGCAATTTCCAATTTGGATTGAATGTTTCCCAAACTCGTTTTCAATAAAAAAGTCGATTTTATTTCATCTGCCGTCAAAAAAACATTGCCTTTAAAATCAAATTGGCCTAATTTTTCTAAAGAAGTTGGTAGGTTTTTACCCAAAACATTTGGTAAAATTGAAGTAAGATTGGAATAATTAGACCCAATTTTGACAAAATTTCCTTTCATAGAAAATGGCTGTGATTCTGTACCAAAAATATTCT
>CAIJFC010000023.1 GCA_903819815.1 uncultured Bacteroidota bacterium | reverse complement strand
TAATGACGCTTTATGTTGCAATTAATACCAAAATTAAATTTACCCGGTTTTGGCTTAATTCAAACACTACTTCTAAAAGCGTAAATACTGTGTTGCCAAAAGATTTGATTTTGCAAGAAATTCACCACCGAATAAAAAACAATTTGCAAATAATTATCAGTTTAATGAACATTGAATTGGAAGAGGGACAATCGATAAACATCGAAGAATTTGTCAAAAAAAGTCAAACAAACATCGTTTCAATTGCCTTAATTCATAAAATATTATCCGAAACAAATGATTCCAACAGGATTGATTTTAAAACCTATTTGACCGAATTGACAAACAATATTAAAGCAATAATAACGATTTCGGGTGAAACACTTCTTTTTAAAATAGACACTAATAATATAGAATTAGAGACCAAAGCAGCTATAAATTTAGGGTTAATTGTGAATGAATTAATAATGAATTCCTACAAATATGCCTTTGACAATCAAGACGAAAAAATTATAACGATTTCGATTTATGAAAATAATGGACAATATGAGTTTCATTATTGTGACAATGGTAAAGGCTATATTGTTGAGAAAAAACCGAACACCATTGGAATGAACATTATCGACATGCTAATCAAACAATTGCGAGGGATTAGAATATCAAATCAAGACATAAGCACCCATTATAATTTTAATTTTCCAAACCATTTAAACTAATTCTATATGATAATCAAGCCTTATTCCATACTAATCGTTGAAGACGAATATTTAATTGCCAGAGACATCAAAAACATCCTCAACAAAGAAGGCTATTCCTATGTTATGATGGTCGATTCCGTAGATGAAGCTATCGAAATAATTAAGGAATGTAAACCATCGCTAGTTTTAATTGACATCAATTTGCGAAAAGAAAAAAACGGCATTTTTTTAGGAAAATGGCTTCTAGAAAAAGACCAAATTCCGTTTATATACATATCTTGTTTGACCGACGAATTTACCATAGGCAACGTAAACGCCACAAGACCGTATGCCTTTGTCGTAAAACCATTTAAGCCAATAGACCTAATAACGACCATCAATATTATCATCAATAATTATTCTTATAAACGAATTGACATTGTTAGAAATGGAATGCCAATAGACAATGAAGTGCCATTTATCCTCCGAAATGTGATACGATTTATTGACGATAACTTATCCAGAAAAATTGAAGTTATCGATTTAACCAATTTAACCAAATGGAAATCCCAATATTTTCAGCGAATATTTACAAAATATATGGGGATGAATCCGTACCAATATATTTTAAACAAAAAAATGGATCGGGCCAAACAAATATTATCCGAAACGGATGTTCCTATTCGAAATATTTCTTTCGAATTAGGCTTTCAGAGTCATAGTAATTTTTGCCTCAATTTTAAAAAAGTGATTGAAAAAACACCCAAAGAATATCGAGAATTCTGTAAAACCAAAAAATACACGCAGAGTATTAATAGTCAAACCAATAAATAATATCTAAAATCAATACGCCAAGTCTAAAACAAATACTAAATATATGGCCGCCATTATTACATTTGAAGAAAAATATAACACGAATAAATATCTAACGATACTATTTATTTTATTCGCAACAATTGGGGGAACAAATTCTGCAATCGGACAAGATACGGGGCCGCCATTTAACGACCCGCCACCCGATTTTACCCCAGCCAATTCGATTGATGGAAATTTATGGCTTTTAATAGTAATTGCGCTTTTGCTCGGATACTATTTTATAAAAAGAAATAACCATCAAGTTAATGAATAGATAACGTGTAGAAGTAATTCCATTTAAAATAAAATTATTTTGAAAAAAGTCAATCAATACCTCAACCATTTAATGCTTATCAAAAGCGTGTTTATTATTGTGATATTAATCAATAATAGTAGTCTTTTTGCCCAAGTAAAAAACGCATCTATAATATACGTTTCAGACAATAGTGTTTTTTATGTTGATAGTAATACTATCGATTTTAGCCTAACGGCCACTACCGCAACTTCTCGTACTGCGTCAAATTATGGAGCATTAATTATTAATTCTGCGGCCAATTGGAGCGGTGCCTCCGACAACCATTTTACAGATGGTTTTGTGAGAACCTTAAACAGTAGCAATTTTACTTTTCCGATAGGTCAATCAGGGACTTATGCGCCTGCAAAAATTAATTTTTCTACTTCAGGAACTGCCGATGCAGCCTATTTTAAAAATGCAGCAAGTAGTGTCGGAACAACAATGGACAATTCCGTAACTGCCATTTCAACTATAGAATATTGGAAAATAGCCAGCAGCAACTCGGCAACCATCTCTTTAACTTGGCGATCTGCTAGCGCAATATCAACTTTGACTAACACAACATTAACTGATTTGATTATTATTGGTTATAATGGCGCCAATTGGGTTCAAATTCCGTCAGCGGTAGATGCCACTAGTATTCTTGGGGTTACAAGTAGTTTGACAAGCGGTTCAATCACCAGCACGATTTCAATTATTCCTAATGCCTATCAAGCTTTTTCTTTAGGTTATAAAGGGGAAGCGTGCTCGCCAATTGTGGTTTCCTCGGGAATCACCAAAACGTGGAATGGAAGCTGGTCGCCATCGGCACCAACTTTATCGGATCCTGCCGTGATTACTTCTGCCTACAGCGGTAATTTGGCTTGTAATTCACTAATATTAAACGCTGATATTACTTTAGCGAATGGCCAACTTGTTGAAATTGTAAATGGTGCCACTGGAGATGGCAAAATAATTATGGCAAGTCAAGCAAGCGTGGTGCAACGCAATTCCGCTTCAACGGCTCCAAAAATACAATTAACCAAAATCACTAATTTAATGCGAAGGTTTGATTATGTGTTTCTAACTAGCCCGATTAATAGTGATGCCACATTTTATTCCAACTTAACTAGCAATCAATCGGTTGCTGTGAATGGATTGTTTGGAAGTCAGATTAATTCGGCGTTTTCAAATTTCAAAACCATTGACGCAACGGGGAACGTTCAAATTTTGGTAACGACTGTTCCTATTGGAAAAGGGCTGCGAGCCTTGGTTAGAAATCAAGCTCCTTTTTCTAATTCAAGTGTCAATAATTCCTGGGATACAGAAAAATATCCGATTAGTATAAAAATCGATGGAGTGGCCAATAACGGTGATGTTTCAGTTACTGTTCCTTCCAATAGTTGGGCATTTGTTGGAAACCCCTATCCATCTGCTATTGACGGAGCCAAATTGCTAAAAGCCGCCGGTAATAACGTGCGACAAACTATTTATTATTGGACTTTCAACACGCCCTACAGTTACCCGAGCGGAACGTATAGCCCTAATGATTGGGCCTCATGGACAATAGCGGGCGGGGTTAAAGTATGCGGTGTTTGTGCGACGCCTGACGGAAGCATCGCTTCCATGCAATCGGTTTATATTAAAGCATCGAATGCCACTCCAACAACATTCAGCATCACAAATTGCATGCGAAAAACCATCAACAACACTATGTTTTTTAAGACGCAACCCAAAGACCGGTTTTGGGTTAACATGATCGGCATCGATAACAACTCGTTTAGTCAAATATTATTGGCCTATTCTGAGGAAGCAACGGTTCTTGAAGATCCAGAATTAGACGGAGAAAGGTATTCTAACAACGGCACATTATTGTCGTCTTTAATAGGAGATAAAAAATATGCCATTCAAGCAAGACCAACATTTAGTCCAGAAGATGTGGTTCCACTTGCGGTTAATCAATTGAACAATCAAAATTGCACCATTAGTTTGGGTAATAAAGAAGGCGTTTTTAGCACGGATAATATTTCGATTTTTCTTCATGATATCCAACTTGGCGTTTATCATGACTTATCGCTTTCGGATTATACGTTTATACAATCTGAAGCATCAGATACTACCAGATTTGAAATTACGTATCAAAATCCAGCATTAAATAACGACACTTTTGGCACCAATAAATGCGTGGCTTTTGTCAACGGTGGTGAATTTAAAATACAAGCATCAAAAACCGTTAATGCTATTGCCATTTATGACATAACAGGAAGAAAAATTACCGAATATTTGCCTAATTCAAAAGTATATTCGCATTCCTTTTTTCATTCGATAGGCGTTTATTTTGCCAAAATTACATTTGATGACAAATCAATTGCTACTCAAAAAGTGGTTAATGGTACTAAATAGTTATTTTTTGGGATACAATTAATAATTTAACAATTACCTAACTTCAGTTTATTTTTTTATCTACATATTCGTTGATATTTAACAAGTTATAATTTATTTTATAAAAACAACTTGTTTCTATATAAAACGCTCTTTTTATCCTAGAATTAATAATAGCACAAAATGTCTTTAATTCAATTTTTTAAAACTAAGTTTTCTTTAAGTTCGGAAATGTTAGTGTTAATTGATGATTCTTTTGCGTATGAAGAACATGCCAAAGGCTCGATTTTTCTAGAACCTGATAATCTTTCAAAGAAGTTAATTTTCTTAGAAAAAGGATTGTACCGAACCTTTCATTTTATAGATAACAAGCAAGTGACCCATTATTTTTGGGATAAAGGGACTTTTAACTCTCCAATTGAAAGTATTTTTTATGACCAAAAAGCGCTATATGGTTGGGAAGCCATTGAAACTTGTCATGTTCGAAGCATTGAATATAAAAATTTTGAAAAAATACTAGTACAAAGCGAAGATTTAAATGCTTATTCAAGAGTTTATTTAGCAGATTTAATTTCAATATTACAAGATCGAATTTTAGGACTTCTATTTCGTACCGCCGAAGAGCGATACGCTCTTTTCCTTAAAGATTTTCCTAAAATTGCTCATCGTGTTCCGCTCGGGCATTTAGCCTCCTATTTAGGGATTACACAACAAACTTTAAGTGTAATTCGAGCAAAAAAATAGCTTTAACGAACAAACGTTAAAACTATAATTAAGTATCATTTTCTTTAAAATTATCGCTTTCCTCTCAGGACACTCAGTGTTTGTTGGGTCACGCCCAAATAGGACGCAATCATTCCAAGTGGCGCTCTATAAATGATGTTTGGGTGATTAATTGTCATGTGGTCATAGCGTTGCTGGGCGGATTGGAATTGCAACGCACTTAGTCGTTCCGAAAAAGTTCTTATAACTTCAACCAAGAAACCGGTTGTGAATTTATCCATTCCTGGAGTGTTTTCAATAATTCTACTAAACACATTATAATCAATGCTTCGGATGGTAGTTGGCTCTAATGTTTCCCAACCATAAGGGTCTAAACGATTGTAAAAAATACTGTCAATTGGCCCTACAAAAGAATTTTCATCAAAAAACTGTTGCGTGATGTTTTTGGTATCTTTAAAATAGAAAGTTCGCAAAAGTCCTTTTTCAATAAAAATTAATTTTTTTGAATTGTTTTGAGGTTCTAGAATAATTTTGTTTTTTGGGTATTCAATTCTTTCAAAAGCATCATCAATAAAATTTGTTTGAAAGGAGTCTAATTTGACTTGACTTGAAAAAAAAGCTGTAATATCCATAATAGTAGTAGGTTAGATTTTTAAATTTGGTTTTGGGTTATAATATTATTTTGGAAATAGTCGGTTATTTTTTGTTTATTAGACTTTTTACTAATTCTTTTAATTGGTTAATTTCAATTTCTTGTAAATCATTTTCTTTTTTAAGTTCTTGAATGGCTTTGGTTAAAATGGGAACTAATCCGCCATAGTTCACGCCAAGTATTTCGCCTTTCGACAAATCGCCTTCTTTTCCTGTCACCATTTCGGGCACAATCTCTTTCACTTCTTGCGCAATAAAACCTACCTGCGTTTCGTGTTTAACATCATTAATTAAAGTGTAATTTACAGGTCGTAATTTGGCGATTGTATTTAGTCCGTATTTGGTGTTTGTTATATTGGTTTTAATTCTTTTATCGGAATTGACGATAAAGGCTTTTCCGCGGAAATTGGCTCCAGTTCCTGCGCCACCAGTTGGGGCTCCGCCATAAATATCGGTTACGGCACTATTTCCTAATTGCATAGTATTTGAGGTTGAACCTGATGCCCCGTAACCAATGGCGGTGCAATTAAAAACAGCATATAACGCATCAGCACCTGATCCAATAGCGGTATTCTGGTAACCTTGGGTTGTTAACAAGGCATTATACCCAATTGCGGTATTGTCTGGGTTTAAGTAAAGTCCAGATAAGGAATTGGCGCCAATTGCGGTGTTTCTTATTGCTGTTGAGTTAGATAATAAACTCAGCGCATTTACCCCAAAAACCGTATTTGTAGCATAACTGTTTTTTCCAAGTCCAATGGTTAAGCCGTTAATTGTTGCGTCTCCGGTAGATGGATTGAAAGTAAATTTGGAACTCGATATTTTTAAAGGAAGATTTCCGGTAGTTGCTCCTGTAACCCAAGTTGGGTAACCCGTTACATTGTTGGAATTGTCATTTGTAATACTAGGACTAGTTGAAGTATTATTCGTCCAACTTGCAACACTTCCATTTGTGGTTAAAACTTGCCCAGTGGCGCCACCAACATTTGGATAAGTAATCGCCCCCGCAGTAATAGTTCCTGAAGTATTCACATTAGTCACAGCAGTATTACCCAATTGAATACTATTATTGGCTGTTGCTATAGCACCATAACCTATCGCAGTAGCGTTAATTAAATTAGAAGCAGAAAAACCTGTATTGGCACCTATTATTGTATTTTGATAACCCGCTACATTTGTAAAAGTTGATACACCTCCACTATTAAATCCTACCGCTGTATTGAATGTTCCGGTTGTATTTGCGCTTAATGCACCACCACCAATAGCTACATTTGCAGATCCACCAGTTGTTGGACTAAGAATGCTTCCAGTTCCTTCCGTAGCATTGAGCGAATTGTGCCCTATTCCAACATTAAAATTGCCATAACTATTAGTATTTAAACTATTAGTGCCTATGGCTATATTTTGTGTACCTGTAGTTGTTTTTTGTAACGCTCCAGAACCAAAAGCGTTATTGTTAGTACCAGTTGTAAGTAAATTTAATGCTTGAAAACCAAAAGCACTATTTCTTGTAGAATTTGAATCAATATTATTCTGATTTACACTTAATAATGCTCCAGAGCCAAAAGCCGAATTTGTTGCTACGTTACCAGCTCCTTTTCCCACGGTTAAACCATTAACAATAGCATCCACATTAAAGGTTTTAGTGCCATCAAATGTTTGTGCAAGGGTATTAACAATTCCTCCAGTAGTTAAACTTGCAGGGGCTAGTTGTAAAACCCCACCAGTAATAGTTGCTCCATTTGCTGTGGCCGTTGTAAAGGCACCTACAGAATTTGCACCGCTGTTCGTGAGTCGTTCCCATTTGGTTCCGGTATAATAATAATAGCCTGGGATAACGTTATTGGGCGAAGTTCCAGCCGTTGCGGTGTTGTAAACCAATAATGAAGTAGCCGGGGAACCAATGGTGACTATATCGGAACTACCAGTTAGCGCCACTCTCGGGACAAGCAAGCCCTTGTTGGTTGCCGTAACGTCTAAAGCAGAAGAGGCTAATGGAGACGTGGTTCCAACACCAACTTGGGCGAAACTAACTGTTGACAAAATCAGAAAAACAAGGTGATAAATAGTATACTTTTTCATAATTAATTACGTCTATTAATTATTGTAAATAGATAAACCGCTAATTTATAGCTCTGTAAAAATAAAAGTGTACTCATTATAGACTTCACATGTTGATAATAGATATTATTTTAAGTTTTACTCTTATTTTTTACTAATTTCTTTTGCAAACAATGCTTTCAAAGTTTCAATTTCGGCTTTTAAGCTTTCTATTTCTTTTTGTTGTTCTTGAATGGCTTTGGTTAAAATTGGGGTTATACCATTATAATTCAGCGACAAGATTTCTCCTTTACTGACATCTCCTTCGAATCCATCTACCAATTCAGGAACCAGTTCTTTTACTTCTTGGGCTATAAAACCCACTTGTTTTTTATCGTTTAATTTTAAGTCATAATCTACCGGGCGCATTTTCATAATGGTATTCAAACCATATTTAGTAGTTACAATATTCTTTTTGATTCTTTTGTCAGAACCTGAAAGAAAACCATTTTGTGCAAATACCTGTTGACCATTTCTAATCTCGCAAGAAACATAACCAGAAACAGAAAATTTAATAGGTTCTGAACCGAATTGTATAAAATTCCAATTTGCATTTTGTCCTGCGTTTCGAATAATTCGGGCATCGTAATCACCTGAATTATAAATAGAGGAATGAAAATCAACAAAACTACTCCCGTCACCCGTTCTACCATTTCCAATTTCAATACCCGAAGTACCCGTTGCGCCAGCATTAATATTTAAAGAGGTTGCAGTAGCTAAGGTAGTTCCATCCCCAATAGTCAGTGTTTTAGCACTAGAATTAATGGTTGATAAACTTGTGTTTCCTAATTGCATAGTATTAGCGGCTGTAGCTCTTGCCCCAGACCCAATGCTGATAGTATTACTAAGTGTTGCACTTGGACCTGCATTGTAGCCAATGGAAACATTATCGGTTCCTGAAGCATTTAACGCACCCGCTGAAACACCAATAGCCGTATTGCTTACCACATTACCATTTCCTTTCCCAATGGTTAAACCATTAACAATAGCATCCACATTAAAACTTTTGGTACCATCAAATGTTTGTGCATTGGTAGTAACAATTCCTCCAGTAGTTAAACTAGCTGGAGCTAATTGTAAAACGCCGTTTGTAATAGTTGCGCCATTTGCCGTGGCCGATGTAAAGACGCCTACAGAACTAGCACCTACATTTTGTGCAGCCCAACCTGCAACGCCAACTGAAATAGTGGTTAAAACTTGCCCGATGGTACCGCCAACATTTGGATAAGTAATCGTCCCCGCAGTAATGGTTCCTGAAGTTTTTACATTTGTTATGGATGAATTACCTAATTGTATGGTATTACTTGCGGTTATGCTCGCTCCATTACCTAGAGCAGTTGAATTTGTAAAACTGCCGATCCCTCCTGATTCTGTATTAGCTCCAAGATAGGTATTATTACTGCCATTTTTATTATTTTTACCACTCCAATAACCTAATGCAGTAACATAACTACCTGAGATATTGTCGGTAGTTCCCGTGAATAAAGAACCATAACCAATACCAATATTTGAATGACCAGTTGTATTTTCTGATAAAGCAAGTGCGCCAATGGCAATATTAGCATTACCAGAAGAATTATTAGGCTGAACCCCAATTGTTGGCCCAGTTGTTGGTATAAGCCCACCACTACCATTATTTTTTACTAATGCTGATTGCCCTATGGCAATATTATAGTTGGACACCGTGTTTGCCTCTAATGCTCGGGTGCCTAACGCATTATTTTGAAGCCCTGATGTATTTGCTTTTAAAGCATTAGCACCATTTGCATTATTATTGGAACCTGAAGTATTTGCGCTCAAAGCACTATTACCAATAGCATTATTCTGAACGCCAGAAGTATTTGCAGCCAATGCAGAAACACCGAAAGCCGAATTTGTATCCTTATTGCCTGCCCCTCTACCCACGGTTAAACCATTAACAATAGCATCTACATTAAAGGTTTTGGTTCCTGAAAAGGTTTGTGCATCGGTATTTACAATTCCGCCATAATCAAAACTTGCAGGAGCTAATTGTAAAACCCCATCAGTAATAGTTGCGCCATTTGCCGTGGCTGTTGTAAAGGCACCTACAGAATTTGCACCGCCGTTCGTGAGTCGTTCCCATTTGGTTCCGGTATAATAATAATAGCCTGGGGTAACGCTATTTGGCGAAGTTCCAGCCGATGCGGTGTTGTAAACCAATAAAGAAGTAGCGGGCGAGGCAATGGTTGCCGTATCGGTACTACCCGTAAGCGCCACCCTCGGGACAAGCAAGCCTTTATTGGTTGCCGTAACGTCTAAAGCAGAAGAGGCTAATGGGGTTGTGGTTCCAATGCCAACTTGGGCGAAACTATTGGTTACAAATACTAAAAAAAACAAGGTTGTTTGGCAAATAATTTTCATTTTGATTAGGGTTTAATTATTACTTTTTATTGATTAAATTTTTTACTAATTCTTTTAATTGGTTAATTTCAATTTGTTGTAATTCATTTTCTTTTTTAAGTTCTTGAATGGCTTTGGTTAAAATAGGCGCTAAACCGGCATAATTCACTCCTAATATTTCTCCTTTGGCCAAATCGCCTTCTTTGCCAGTAACCAATTCTGGCACCACGGCTTTTACTTCTTGCGCAATAAAACCAATTTGTGGCTCCTGTTTTACATCATTAATTAAATGATAATCTACTGGGCGTAATTTTAAAATGGTTGCTAAACCATATTTACTGTTGACGATGTCTTTCTTGATTCTTGCATCGGAGTTAATTAAAAATGCTTTTCCACGGAAATTTGCACCAGTTCCAGCGGCAGTATTTCCGCCATAAATTTCTGAAACAGAACTATTTCCTAATCGTATAGTATTGCTTGCTGTTGCTATAGCCTGATAACCAATGGCTATAGAATTGGTTAGTCCACTATTAACCCTTGCCCCTGCACCAATAACTGTATTTTGGTTACTTGTCCATGTAGTGGCAGCTGCATCGGCATTTAATTGTGCTTGACAACCTATGATGGTATTATTACTACCATTATTAGTAGAACCATCAGCACTAACCGATAGTGCTTGATAGCCAATGGCAACATTATTAACCCCGGCAGTTGAAGCTTTTAAACTTTCTGCTCCAATAGCGGTGTTTAAACTACCCGAGAGTCTACTGGCCGCATTATATCCAATAGCGGTATTATTATTATAAATGACTTGGTCTGGGTTATTTTTTAAACTTTCTCCTCCAATAGCAGTATTATAATCTCCAATAGTTCCATTAGCTGCATTTGCTCCAATAGCGGTATTCATTTTTCCAGAGACATTCGCTTTTAATGATTGCGCACCAACAGAAGTATTCTGAACACCAGTATTATCAGCTGTACCAATATTAGATAATTGGGATTGGTTACCTACAGCGGTATTTTCATAACCAGCAATAGAGTTTTTTAATGTTTGATAGCCAATGGCAATATGTCCACCACCACTAACCATGGCATTTAATGCCTCTGATCCCAAGGCAACATTTGCGCCCCCAGTAGTATTTGCTGCTAGTGCAGAATTTCCTATAGCAGTATTATTATCTCCAGTAGTAGTTAGCTTTAAGGTTGATTTTCCAACAGCAGTATTATTAATTCCATTTGTTGCAGCTGGTGAAAGTGGCGTAACAACAGCCAATGATCCGTTACCCAAAGCGGTATTTGTTTCATTATTCCCTAGGCCTTTTCCCACGGTTAAACCATTAACAACAGCATCTACACTAAATGTTTTAGTACCAGCAATAGTTTGTGTGCTATTAGTAACCACTCCGCCATAATCAACACTTGCAGGGGCTAGTTGTAAAACGCCACCAGTAATAGTTGCGCCATTTGCCGTGGCTGTTGTAAACGCGCCTACAGAATTTGCACCGCCGTTCGTGAGACGTTCCCATTTGGATCCAGTGTAATAATAATAGCCTGGGGTTACGTTATTTGGCGAAGTTCCCGCCGTTGCGTTGTTATAAACTAATAAAGAAGTAGCTGGCGAGGTAATGGTTACCGTATCGGCGCTACCCGTTAGTGCCACTCTCGGGACAAGCAAGCCCTTGTTGGATGCCGTTACATCTAGTGCAGAAGAGGCTAATGGGGATGTGGTTCCAACGCCAACTTGGGCAAAAATAGTAGAAGTTAATAACAGTAACATACAGGCAAATAAGTTTAATTTTCTCATCGTAAATGGTTTTTAGTTATTCAAAATTCAAAAATAGGAAAGTGCCCAAATATTTTAGTACCGATTTTAGACTTTTGGGGCTAATAATCACTACTATTTCAGCCAAAAAGTGCATTTTTTAATATAGATTAAATTATTTTAATCGTTTTGAGGAGGAAATAAAAAAAAGCAGTAACTTTTTGGGTTACTGCTTTTTAGGAATGAGACTATTTTTTTATTATGGAAGCAATCCAAGTTGTTTCATGAAATCCATATTGTCCATGAAATCTCTTTCTTCAACTATTTTTCCGTTTACCATTCTGGCAATGGTACAACCTTCTACGTCAATTGTTTTTCCGGTTGCAGGAATTCCCATAAAATTTCCGGTGTGAGTTCCCTTAAATTCCCAGTATTTTGTTAGTTTATCGCCGCTAGCAAAAATATCTTTAACGATAAATTGTCGGTTAGAGAAACCCGTTACAAAGTTGGCGTAATACGCTTTTGAGTTAGCAATTCCTTTAATTTCCGGTACGGTGTGCAATACAATTTCTGGAGCATAAGCGGTGTCTAACACATCTACTTTTCCTTCATTAATGACTAACTCCCAAGTTTTAGAATAGGAATCGATATTTGCCTTAGCGATTTTCTCTCTTTCGGCACTTTCATTTTTGCATCCAACAAATAGCATGCTTGTTAGGGCAATAAGAGCAATTATTTTTTTCATAATATGGAATGATTAAAATTTTGGATGATTATTTTAATAAGTTCAAAATTGGTGCAGAATCGTAAATATCCCATTCTTCAACAATTTTTCCGTCTTTGATTGCGAAAATCATATTGTAATTGATCACAACTGATTTATCTCCTTTAGAAAAAGTGGCGCCATAATAGCTAAATACGTAATTTTTAACTCCTGTTTTTTCATCTGGTTTATCATTAATATTTTCCCAAACAAGAGGCTTTTTACCTAAGGAAATTTTCAATCCTTGCGCTTTTAAATCTTCTAAAATTTTAATGTTTTCTTCAATAGTGATATCATTCATATTATCATGAATAACTGCATTTGGTGCAAAACTCGCTTTGAAATTAGGGAAGTCAGAATTTTCAGCCATTGCGGTCACTTTTTTAACCATTTCAATGTTAGCTGATTTACCAACCACTATTCCAACTTGATCTGTGTTTTTAGCTTCCACAGTTGAAGCAGCATCTTCTTTTTTACAAGAGATAAATAGCAAGGCTGCTATCGCAAGAACTACAATTGATTTTTTCATTTTGTTATGGTTTTATTGTTTAATAGAAATCAAATGTAATTTATTAATTGCAATTTGCAAACAATTTAAAATATTTTGTTAAATTTTTTTTTAGCGCTTTTACTTTTATTATTTTTGTAGAGCTGTTTTTAGACAATTATTTCTTAATCAAAAAGAAATGGTCTTTTACCAATTTAGAGTATAATAATCGGACAATTTTAGAAAATGAATACTAATAAATACAGATCTACCTGTGCAATAGCAATGTCTGTTGACTTATTTGGCGACAAATGGTCCTTATTGATTTTGAGAGACATGCTGTTGCATAAAAAAGCCACATTCAAGGAGTTTTCCAATTCTAAAGAAAAAATAGCAACCAATATTCTAACTTCAAGATTAGTTCATTTAATCGAATTTGGTTATGTTGCTAAATTAAATCCAAAAGGAACCAAAAAAAGCGCCATGTTTATAGCGACCAGAAAAGGAATTTGTATTCTCCCGCTATTAATTGAGCTTTACATGATTTCTATTGATTCTTTGAAGGATGATGAGTTAAATGAATCACAGCTTTCTATTAAAGCAGAAGTCTTTAAGGATAGGGAATTGTTCATTAGTAGTCGGCGGGAAAAATATTTAGAGTTTGTGAATCAAATTCAAAGTGTTACTATTGAAAATCAAAAGCATTTATTGCAATTATAAGTATAAAAAAAGAGCAACTATTTCAGTTGCTCTTTTTGATTTAATGAAGAGGAATTATTTCGCCTCTAATAATTTTGCATTATAATAAGCAGTTTCTGAGATAATTTTTCCTGCTTTATTAAAACCATGACTAAAATGAATTGGAACCGTAATCGCTTTTTTGTCGGATTTTCTGATAAAATTAAATTTCCACCAAGATAAAACCGCGCCATCATCACCAAGTTCATACTTCAAATAATCAGGATATCCAACCTGAACAATGCTTTCAATTTCAAAATTATCAGTTAGCCCTTTATCGTTGGCTTTGTTTTCCGCCAAAGTATTTTCTTTATTAATGTCTAATGAATTGATGTCTTGAAAAGTAGCCTTTTCATCAAAATAACTATACGCTTTGTCAAAATCCTTAAATTCATAACTGTAAATCACTTTTCGAACCGTGTTGATATTGTCGTGGTGATTATAAATGGTACCATTTTTTCGATCCGTTAAACTTTGTCCAATTTCATCTGCAACTTTGCTTGTAGAATACACCATCATGGTTTGAATTTTATTGTCTTTATTTACAATATACAAACAATGTACGGGCATGTTAATTTTTACACCCGTAGTTTTGTGTAAGCCTTTCATATTTTCCCAAGTTTGCACCCAAACCACTTTGTCTTCTTTGTATTCTAACGCGTCTGGATAAGCGCCTTTGCTTCTTGAAATGCTATAATAATCTACATTATCGAACATCCATTTGTTTTCTGCTGCAAAAGCCGCTTTGTCTTTTCCTGATTCTGGTTCGTTTGGATTAGTGCCATTAAAACATTTAAAATCATCCGCCAAATAACTAGCTACTTTTGCAGCATCGCCACTAACGCGGGCTTGCGTCATTGCTTCAATTACGGTAATAGCCGGATGTTCTACATAAATAGTTCCGTTTTTTTTCTTTTGACCGAATGTGAGGCAAGTTGCCATCAATACTACAATTACAATTGTTTTTTTCATGATTTTTAATTTAAAGTTATTAATAGAGTTAATAGAATTTGTTCGAATTATTTAGTAGTTAAGTACATCATTAAACCTGTGAAATCGCCATATCCTTGTTGGTAAAGAATTTTTCCATCGGCATCAAAATCATAGGATTCATACATTTTTAGAATTCCTGATTTTGCTTCGGTAGAATCTGTTTTTTTGGTGCTAATTTCCCAAGTGGAATAATAACGAACCGATCCATCCGCAATTTTTGTATCTGAATTAACTCCTGGTAAAAAAACAGGAACAGCATCCAATAATTTGAAATCAAACTTTTCAAGTGTTTTTTGGTCACCAATTTTAAATTCTTCTAGCGAAATAGTGTCTTTTGCGCCAAACCAGGTGTTTAAAGATTTAAAATCTTTTGAGAAGGAAGTGTAATCAATCTTTTCGTTTTGAACGCCCTGAATATAAGCCAAAACCGTTTTAGAATTTTTTTCGAAAGCGTCATTAACCGCCGAATCGGTTTTCGGTTTACATGCAACAAATAAAAGAGTTACAAATAATACAGAATAAATAAATTTCATAATAAAGGGTATTAAATTAAAATTATTTTTTATCAAATGTAAACAATTACTTGTAAAAAACAAGTAATTTTTTGTTAAGAAATTATTAAGTTAAAAAGGGAAACGGATAAAAATTAATTAATGGGAATTCACAAAATAAATACGAAAGTAAAAGTATAGATATTATTTTAACCTGTTAAAACAAAAAAACCGATACTTTCGTATCGGGTTTTGTTTTGCTCCGTCTCTTGGAGAAAATTACAATTTTAATGCGATGATTACTTACTCAATTATCAGAAAATCAATGGTATAGATACTATTAACTTTATTTTTAATATATTTACAATTAAATAAATTAAACAAAATAATTATGAAAAAAATTACACTCCTAATTATTTCAGTGTTTTTAGCCGTTCAAACGATCAATGCACAAGTTGTATTAGATACAAACTTAATTACCATTAAATGGACGGGCACAACACTTCCTAGTCCATACTTTATTCAAGCAAACCCAAGAGGAACAGGGGATGAATGGTTTGCTATTGTAAATAATTCAACTACTAGTAATATTACTAATTATGCCAATAATATTCCTTCTGGCATAAGTTATTTTACACCTCCAGGCAGTACAACACCAATTCCATTTGATAATATTGTAACGACTCTTGTAACTAATACGATTAATTTGTTTTATCAAGCAGTAACTTTCAACCAACCAATTGGGTCTTGGGACGTGAGTAATGTAACCGATATGAATTTTATGTTTTACACCGCTACTTCCTTTAACCAACCTATTAGTTCCTGGAATGTCAGCAATGTGACTATTATGGCTGGTATGTTTAGTCAAGCTACTTCCTTTAACCAAAATATTGGTTCTTGGAATGTTAGCAATGTGAACAGTATGAATGGTATGTTTTCAGGCGCTACTTCCTATAACCAACCTATTGGGGCTTGGAATGTTAGCAATGTGCTTAATATGAGTGGTATGTTTAGCCAAGCTACTTCCTTTAACCAAAATATTGGTTCTTGGGATGTTAGCAATGTGTACAATATGAATGGTATGTTTTTGCAAGCTATTATCTTTAACCAAAATATTGGAGCTTGGAATGTTGGCAATGTAACTGATATGGGTAGTATGTTTAGTAACGCTCCCGCCTTTAACCAAAATATTGGTTCTTGGGATGTTAGCAATGTGACTGATATGAGTGGTATGTTTG
>CAIJFC010000022.1 GCA_903819815.1 uncultured Bacteroidota bacterium | reverse complement strand
TCATCCTCCATAGCAATTGGTTTCGCATAAAAATCACTACTCCCATGATGGCGATACTTTGAACTTAATGGCAACCAAGATTCCCCAAATTGCTGATCTAAAGCATCAACTTCAAGCAGTAATTCTAAATGGATAAAGTCATACAAGGAAATATTCTTTGTATCTAATAAGGTTTGGGGATTATCCTCAATTGCCGAAACCATTCCCGACCAACCTCTGTGTGCAAATTGTTGATCAAATAAATACATTTTATAGGGAATGTTTTCCCCTACTAGTAATTTCAAAACATCTTCAATGCATATATCATCGTTCAACAACAAGGCTTTAGCACGTTTTGATTTAAAAAAACTACTATAACTATTTTTTTCAATAAATCTGAGATTATTGATTAATCCAGTACCGTTATCTGGAAAATTAGAAATAGAAATGCCTTGGTCTAAATATGCGCAAATAATTCTAAACAAAACAGGATGTACACGATTGTCTAAATCAATTTTATATTCGCTTTTCCAAAGTTTCCTAATTTTACCTACTTGCTGATCCTTAGTGTAAATTAATTCCTCGTTGAGCAATTTATTTAACCAGTATTGTAGTTGATCAGTTCCCTTTTTTTCAATAATTATTTTATTCAACACTTCGTGGCTAATTCTACCAAGTCGAAATAAATTTCTAAACTCATCAATATTTAAAGTTACGTTATACCCAAAAATATCTCTTGCATTAAAGATGCCCTCGAAAAAGGACTTGTCTTGAAATGCATGTAATGAATTATGATGCACAAAATCCTTTAAAGGAGATTGTGAAGGGAGATAATGTTTAAGTTGTTCAATAATCCCATGAATTGAATCATTAGATTCAATAATATGACTTTGTTGCATACCAATAATATGTTGTAAAAAAAATAACTTTTTCGAAATTAATTCGAAAAATAAGTTAGGGAAATGAATAGCAAGAGTGCAGTTGACTGCTATGCGAAATTGGGTGGAATAAAGGTGGAACTAGAATGTCCTTGTGCTAATTGACCCATGGCAATCTTTATAACAAAACCATTAGTGATATCAGCAATTTTTCTATATTCTAAAAATAAGGAGTGGCAAGATTCAAATTTTTTTGATTTAGACTCGCTTTTTTCTACATCATCATCTGCAATATCTTGCGCAAACTCTATTTGTTCCCAATTAAAAAAACTTTTAACAGGTACCACTTGAAATGATATGATAAATAGAAAAAATAAAGAAATTACTTGCCTTTTCATGGTAAAGACAAATATATTGTAATATAAGTATAAAATAAAATTGTATTTTGAAAGGAAAGCTCACATTGATTAGTTTTATAATTTAGGACTCATTTATTCGTATTTTCATGTTATGATAACTTATGAACCATATATTGAAATCATGGGCTGGATTGCCTCTGTATTAATTGTAGGCTCCTATGCCTTAAATATTACTGGCAAATTGTCTGCCTCAAGTAAAACCTATGTTTTAGCGAATATTATAGGCGGTATTTTTTTTGTAGTGAACACTTATTTTCATAAAGCCTACCCTTCCATGTTCGTGAATGTGATTTGGGTCATTATTGCCATTTATATGATCAGCAAGAAGAAGAAAAATAATGCCAAAAATGACTAGATTTTTGGGTTGCGCAAACGCAATTCCGATTGCTTAAAATATTACTCTGAGATGTCCTTAAATAAATTAAATACTAAGATCACAAGTTGGCTAAAATGGATCGCCATCTATATACTCATTGGTGGTATCGTAGGGACGGCTACCGCATTTTTTTTACAAACCTTAGATTATGTTACCCTGTTTCGTGAGGAACATCTTTGGGTCATATATTTTTTACCTATTGCAGGTTTAGTGATTGGCTTACTCTATCATTATTATGGAACTGCTGCGAATAAAGGAAATAACTTAATCATTGAAACGCACCATTCTTTAGTGAATGGAGAAACCCCTAAACCGGTTCCATTTAAAATGGCGCCGATGGTTTTTTTGAGTACGCTGCTAACCCATATAGCTGGTGGATCTGCTGGCAGGGAAGGAACTGCTGTTCAAATGGGCGGTGCAATAGCAGATCAGTTCACAGGATTATTTAAGTTAAATACAGCAGATCGAAAAACGATATTAATCATTGGTATTAGTAGTGGGTTTGCCGCTGTGTTTGGTACACCTTTGGCTGGCGCCATCTTTGCGTTAGAAATTTTAAGTATTACCAACACAAAGAAAAATCAGTTAGCGGCAAGTTTATTCGTTGCCTATATCGCACATTATTCCTGCTTGGCTTGGCAAGTAAAACATACTATTTATAGCATCCCCAATATACCCGAAATCTCCCTAACTACTTTGGCTTGGGCAATTTTTGCTGGTATCATTTTTGGATTAACTGCATTTGCATTTACTACCACTGGTAAATTATTTGAAAATGTTTTTAACAAAATAAATTTTACCCCCTTGCGCCCTTTTATTGGCGGGATTATTATTGCATTATTTATTGTTGTATTTAATAGTACAAAGT
>CAIJFC010000021.1 GCA_903819815.1 uncultured Bacteroidota bacterium | reverse complement strand
TTTTCTGCAGGGCACTTTCCCAATCATTTGAATACTATTTCAGTCGAAAAATTCAACCCAAACAATAAAACGTACCATGAATTTGAAGACATCAAAATCAATAAAGCAGCGAAAGACAAATTAGAAATAGAAGCTATAATTCCGGAATTATTAAGTGTCTTAGAAACCATTTATACAAAATTTGAAAAAAGAGAATTCTACAATGCCTTCCTAAAAAATATAACGCCACTTTCCTTATTAAATACCGTTAGTAATGAATTGGCAAAAATCCAGAAAGAGCAAAATGTACTTTCAATAGCCGAGTTCAATGCAATTATTTATAATGAAATTCAAAACCAACCAGCGCCATTTATTTATGAAAGATTAGGCGAACGCTACCAACATTTTTTTATAGATGAATTTCAAGATACTTCCGAAATGCAATGGCAGAATTTAATTCCGCTAATTGATAACGCCACTTCAAGCGAAATTGAAGGCGAAAAAGGAACTTTGATGATTGTGGGCGATCCAAAACAATCCATCTATAGATGGCGCGGCGGGAAAGCGGAACAATTTATTGAATTGAGTAAAGGTAAAAATCCATTTAATAATCCTCAGTTAGAATTATTTAAATTAGGCACCAATTATAGAAGCTATTCTCAAGTAATTGATTTTAATAATAAGTTGTTTTACTATTTATCGACTGAATTTACCAATTTAGATTATCAAGATTTATACGAAAATCACAGTCGTCAAGAAGAAAATAGTAAGAAAGGAGGCTATGTTAACATTTCATTTATACCAAAATTGGAAAATTCTTCTGAAGACGAAGATGCTTTGGATAAAATAGAACAATATTTACAAGCCACATTAAAAACAATTGAAAAAGTAAAAAACGAAGGTTTTGAATACCAAGAAATTGTAATTCTAACTAGAAAAAGAGCTCAGGGAACAGCTGTCGCAAATTATCTAATTGAAAATAACACCCCTATAATTTCCTCTGAAACGTTGATGATTCAAAACTCAACTGACGTTCAAATGATTATCAATGTTTTGAGATATTTAAATAATAGTTCTGACATTGAAGCCAAAGCTAGTTTCTTACTTTATATTTCGAATCAGGTTCAAAGCGGCATGCCCGTTCACGATTTTATAGCGAAAGGAAAAGGAAAATCAATTGAAAATGAATTTGAAGCATGGTTATCGGAATTTGATATTTCTCTTTCATTTCAAGATATTAGAAAAAAATCGTTGTATGAAGCGGTAGAAATTATTGTGAGTAAATTCCTATCCCCAACCCTTTCGGGAAACTCATATGTACAATACTTCATCGACATCGTTTTAGAACGAGACGTTCGGAACCAAGCTGGAATTGCCGATTTTTTAAATTATTGGAATAAAAACAAAGACAAATTCAGTATTCCGTCACCCGAAGGGAAAAATGCCATCCGAATAATGACCATTCATAAATCGAAAGGGTTGGAATTTCCAGTGGTAATTATGCCATTTGCAGACGAAGATTATGCGCGTAAGCCAAAAGATAAATTGTGGCTTGATGCAGAACAAGAAACCTTTGGTTTGCCAAAAGTTTTAATTGATAATAGTAGTTCGGTTGAGAATTTTGGAGAAGACGCGGCGACGGTATTTCAAGAAAAAAAACAAGAAGAATTGCTCGACAATATCAATGTTTTGTATGTGGCTTTAACTCGTGCTGAAGAACAATTGTATGTGATCTCCCAATATTTAGAACCCAATAAAGAAGGCAAATATCCGTATAATACGGCTTCGTTTTTTATTGAGTATTTAATTGCTATTGAAGTATACAATCCAAGTGTTTTAGAATATGAATTTGGAAATAGAACTAAATTATCAAAAGTAATTTCAGTAACTGATGAAACCAATACAATTCCTATTATTAGCCAGGTATTAGATCCTAAAAATATAAAAATAGCCCAACGCGAAGCTTTGATGTGGGGAACACATCAGCAAGAAGCAATTGAATACGGGAACATAATTCATGAAATATTATCATTTGTAAAAACAGCATCCGATATAGATTTAGCAGTACTAAAAGCAATTGAAAATGGATTAATTACCATAACTCAAAAAGAAGTTGTTTTTAAAAGTATTCAAGAAATTGTAAATAATAAAGAATTAGAAAGTTATTTTTCTACGGATAATGAAATTCTAAACGAACAAGCAATAATTCAAAAAGAAGGAAAAACAATCAAGCCGGATCGAATGGTTTTGACCAAAAACAAGGAAGTCTATCTTTTAGATTATAAAACAGGAACACACAATCAAAAGTACCAACTTCAATTGGAAAATTATCAAAATGCAATTGAAAAAATGGGACTAAAAGTAACCAAAAAAGCGTTAGTCTATATAGGAAAAGAAATTAACGTTGTAAATTTGTAAAAAACTAATAATTATAATAAAAATGTACGGTAAAATCCAACAATTTCTTCAATCTGAATTAGAAACAATTCAAGAAAACGGAATATTCAAAAAAGAAAGAATAATTACATCTACACAAGGCGCAGAAATCACTGTTAATGGGGAAACGGTTCTTAATTTTTGTGCCAATAACTATTTGGGACTTTCATCTCATCCAGAAGTTGTTCAAGCAGCAAAAGACACCTTGGATTCTCATGGATTTGGAATGTCATCAGTTCGATTTATCTGTGGAACCCAAGATATTCACAAAACATTAGAAAGAAAAATCGCGGAATTTTACGGAACAGAAGACACCATATTATATGCGGCTGCATTTGATGCTAATGGCGGAGTTTTTGAACCTTTATTAGGAGAACAAGATTGTATAATTTCTGACAGTTTGAATCATGCCTCAATTATTGACGGTGTTCGATTGTGTAAAGCGGCTCGTTATCGATACGAAAATAACAATATGAAAGATTTAGAAGCCCAATTAATAAAGGCTACTGAAGATGGAACGCGTTTTAAACTGATAGTTACTGACGGCGTATTTTCAATGGACGGAGTAGTAGCTCCGTTGGATAAAATATGTGATTTGGCCGATAAATATGAAGCCATGGTTATGGTTGACGAGTGTCATGCTGCAGGATTTATTGGTGCAACCGGCAAAGGAACACCAGAAGCAAAAGGAGTAATGGGTCGCGTTGACATCATCACGGGAACATTAGGAAAAGCACTTGGTGGCGCAATGGGAGGTTACACCACTGCCAAAAAAGAAATAATTGAAATATTAAGACAGCGTTCTCGCCCTTATTTATTTTCTAATTCATTAGCCCCAGCAATTGTTGGAGCTTCAATTAAGGTATTTGAATTATTAGAAAAAGACACCACTTTGAGGGATAAATTAGAAGAAAACACTAATTATTTCAAATTGGGAATGAAAAAGGCAGGATTTGACATCATAGCTGGTGATTCCGCAATTGTGCCTGTAATGCTATACGACGCAAAGTTAGCCCAAGTTATGGCAGATGAATTACTTAAAAAAGGAATTTATGTAATAGGCTTCTTTTTTCCGGTGGTTCCTAAAGAAAAAGCTAGGATTAGAGTACAATTATCCGCTGCGCATACTAAAGACCACCTAGACAAGGCAATACAAGCATTTTTTGAAGTGGGAAAACAACTAAATGTGATTTAATAGCGTAAATAATACCCTTTTAATCAGATTTTTAACAAATCTCTTTGTAGTTAAATAATTACATATTACTTTTGCTCAAGATTAATTCAAAATTAAAACAAATCAAACATGAAACATCTAAACAAATTAATTACTACTGTTGTGCTTTTAGTTGGGCTATTGTCCCAAGCTCAAGACGCAAATAATCCTTGGTCTTTATCTTTTGGGGCTAATGCAGTTGACACTAGAGTAAGTGCAGCTTCAAACTTGAATGATCAATTTTCTGACTATTTTAATACCAAAGACAACTGGAATTTTCTTCCTTCTGTTTCTTACCTTAATGTGTCAAAATATGCTGGAGATAATTTCTCTTTTGGAGTAACTGGATCTATCAATAAAATGTCAAAATTTGTCAATAAAAAGGCAACTGATGGAACTTATTCTGTAGTTAATCCTGGAGATTATAATTATTATGGAGTTGATTTAGATATCAAATATAGTTTCATGAATATGATTGGCAGCAAACATTTTGACCCAACTGCTCATTTAGGAGGTGGTTACACTTTTTTAGGAGATGTTAGCGCAGGAACAATGAACGCTGGACTAGGATTAACCTATTGGATGACTGATTTAGTTGGACTTTCTGTTCAATCTAATTACAAGCATTCATTTGATGATGCTAGACTTCCGGGTGTAGATGTACCTTCACACATGCAACATTTTGCAGGAATAATATTCAAATTTGGTGGAAAAGATACCGATGGAGATGGAGTTTATGACAAAGAGGACACTTGTCCAGAAGTTTTTGGATTAAAACAATTCAAAGGTTGTCCTGACACTGATGGAGACGGAATTGTTGATGCGAGTGATGCTTGTCCAGATGCTGCAGGAACTGTTGCAATGAACGGTTGTCCTGATACTGATGGTGATGGCGTAGCTGATAAAGAGGACGCTTGTCCTGAAGTAGCTGGTTTAAAAGCACTTAAAGGATGTCCTGATACTGACGGAGATGGAACTACAGATAAAGCTGATAAATGTCCAAATATCAAAGGACCAAAAGAAAATGCGGGTTGTCCTTGGCCTGATGCTGATGGAGATTCAGTTTTAGATAAAGATGATAAATGCCCTACTGAAAAAGGATCAGTTGCAAATAATGGTTGTCCAGAAATTTCTAAAACTCAAATGAATTCTTTAGATGGATATGCTAAAACAATATTGTTTAATTCAGGAAAAGCATCTTTCCAAAAACAAACTTTTCCAGTTTTAAAATCTATTACTGCAATATTGAAAGAAAACCCAACAGCTAAATTTAGCCTTTCTGGTCATACAGATTCAACAGGTAATGCGGAATCTAATCTAAAACTTTCTACACAAAGAGCTGGAGCTGTTTTAAACTATTTAGTTTCTAATGGAGTAGCTTCTGATAGATTATCTTCAAATGGTTTTGGAGATACTCAACCAATTGACAGTAATAATACTGCAGAAGGAAGAGCAAACAACAGAAGAGTTGAAGTGAAATACGTTAAATAAATCACTGAAAATATTTTTAAAAACGCCTCGATTTATCGAGGCGTTTTTTTATATTTATAAAATGATAGAATCAACGTTTTTAGACCAAATAGCAAAAGTAATTATTGAAGATTATAGCAATGATCTTTCCAATACTGTTGTGATTTTACCCAATAAAAGAGCAAAAATATTTTTGATTGAAGCACTTAAAAATCAAATTGAAAAAAATATTATTTGCCCTAAAATTATTAGCATTGAAGATTTCATCCAAGAAATTTCAGCTATTAGATCAATTGACTCAATAGAATTAGTATTCGAATTCTATGAGGTTTATCTAAAGCTAACCGACGTAAAAAGCCAACAATCGTTTGATTTATTTGCCAATTGGGCAAAAATGCTCTTACAAGATTTCAACGAAATAGACCGATATTTATTAGATTCAAATCATGTGCTTTCTTATTTAAAAGACATTGAAGACATAAAAAAATGGGGAATTGAAGTTGAAAACAAAACCAAATTACTAGAAAATTATATCGATTTTTGGAAGTTATTACCCAATTACTACCAAACTTTATACAATCATTTACTGCAAAAAGGCATAGGATATCAGGGTTTAATTTATCGGGAAGCCGTAAATAAATTAAAATCATTTTCAAAATCTGTACCTAATACAAAATATATTTTTGCGGGGTTTAATGCGCTAAATGCTGCTGAAGAAAAAATAGTTCAAAGTTTATTAGAATCAAATCATGCAAAAATATATTGGGATATAGATCAAACATTCTTAAACGATCCATATCATGATGCTGGATTATTTATTAGAAGATTTAAAGATAAATGGATCCATTATAAGTCCAAACCATTTGAATGGGTTGCTAATGATTTTTTGAAAGATAAAAAGAACATAAATATTATTGGCACCCCAAAAACAATTGGCCAAGCAAAAATTGTTGGAGGAATAATTGATGAATTAATTACCAATGATCCAATGATTTCTTTAGATAAAGTAGCGATTGTATTAGGTGATGAAAATATGCTGATACCATTACTTTATTCTCTCCCTTCAAGTGTAGGAGCACTTAATATTACAATGGGGTTTTCAAGCAAGAACAATCCTGCCCAAATAGTAATCGCGAAATTGTTCAAAATGCATACTGCAGCCTTGTCAAGAAACAGCAAGAACTATGTGTTTTATTATAAAGACGTTCTTGGAATATTAACACATCCATTAATTGAGCCGTATTCCAATACCAGTGAATTAGTAAAAACAATAATTCAGTACAATTATACCTTTATTACCCATCAAAAAATTATGGAATTAAATCCAAATCCAAGTGATTTATTTCTATTGTTATTTGGAAAATGGGAAGAAGGATCTTTGAAATTACTCGGAGATATTTCTCAATTATTACAAACAATAAAAGGAAATTTAAGTAATGACAATGAAGAGGAAAAAATCACAAAAGCATTCGTGTTTTCAATCTTTAAAGTCATAAATAAACTAATAAGTTATTATTCTAAATACGATCATATCGACCATATCGATACGCTTCATGCCATTTATAAACAAGTTATTGATCTTGCTGAGGTTTCATTTGAGGGGGAACCATTAAATGGATTGCAAATTATGGGCGTTTTAGAAAGTCGTGTTTTAGATTTTGAAACGGTTATTATAACTTCTTTAAACGAGGGTAAATTACCAGCTGGAAAATCCCAAAATTCCTTTATACCCTATGATGTTAAAAGAGAGTTGGATCTTCCTACTTTCAAAGAAAAAGATGCGATATATACCTATCACTTTTATCATTTGTTGCAACGAGCAAAAAACGTGTACTTACTTTATAATACAGAAAGCGAAGGGCTTGACGCAGGCGAAAAAAGCCGTTTTATAACCCAGTTACAAGTAGAATATAGTGACAAACACAATTTGATGCCTGCAATTTACAATGCGGTTATTCCTGAAAAAGCGAATCAACCAATGGTAATTCCAAAATCGGAATCGGTTATGGCGCGGTTAAAAGAAATTGCCGAAAATGGTTTTTCACCCACCACTCTCACAAGTTACATTCGAAATCCAATCCAGTTTTATTTTCAAAGGATATTAAAAATTAGAGAAGTTGAAGAGGTAGAGGAGAATATTGCGCTAAATACCTTGGGAACCATAATTCATGAAACCTTAAAATCAATGTACGACCCATTTATTGTGAAATTTATTTCCGAAAGTGACATTCTAAATTGTATCAAGCAAATAGATGCTGAAGTAATGAAACAATTCAAATTAGTTTACAAAGAGGGCGAAATCAAAAAAGGAAGAAATTTATTGGCTTTTGAAGTAGCCAAACGAAATGTATATAATTTTTTGAAAGTTGAATTGGAGAGTATTCTTTCAGGAGACGCTATTAAAATACTAGCACTTGAACAAAGATATGAGCGAACTTTTGAGCATCCTAGTTTGCCTTTTCCAATAAAAATTGGCGGTTCTGTAGATAGAATCGAGTTGCGAAATGGAGTTCTTAGAATCATAGATTATAAAACTGGTAGGGTCGATAAAGGCACCGTAACATTATCGACTTGGACTGATTTAACAAAAGATATCGCAAATGAAAAAATAATCCAAGTGTTAGCTTATGCTTTTATGTATCAAGAAATGGCATTAGAACATCCGATGGAAGCTGGAATTATCTCCTTCAAAAATTTAAAATCAGGGTTTTTGCCATTCACATTTAAAGAAGGAAAAGAACTAAATACGATTATAAGTAAAGAAACAATTGATCAGTATTTAGAGCAAATTACTTTTTTATTGGTTGAGATTTTTGACCAAAACATTCCGTTTGAAGAGAAAGTCTAGGTTTTTTTACCACAAAAGAATCAAAAGTTTTTACAAAAGAAGCAAAGATTTCAAAATTCAAACCACTTAAAATTCAAATTATTATATGCCAAATATCACAAAAAGTTATTTAACTGATTTAACGTATCAAATAAATGGAGCAGCAATTGAAGTACATAAATTTCTTGGTCCAGGATTATTAGAAAGTGTTTATCACAAATGCCTAAAAAAAGAACTCAATTTAAGGGGGATTTCATTTAAATCGGAATTATTAGTTCCAATAGTATTTAAAGATCTTGAAATAGAAACAGATTTAAGATGTGATTTATTTATTGAAAATTGCATCGTTCTTGAATTAAAAGCTATAGAAATTATTTTGCCAATTCATCATGCACAATTAATGACTTATATGAAATTATTGGAGTCTCCAAAAGGCATTCTGTATAATTTTCACTCTGTTAACTTATACAGAGACGGTCAAAAAACATTTGTAAACGAATATTTCAGAGTTCTAGAAGATTAATTTGTGTCTTTTGTTTTTCTTTATTTCTTTTGTGGTTAAAAGGCTACATTCAATTAAGAAAAACAGTGATTGCTATCCAGTATTTCAGAATTCTAGAAGATTAATTTGTGTCTTTTCACTTTTCTTTATTTCTATTGTGGTGAAAAGGCTAAATGCCTTTAAGAAAACTAACCATAACTTTTTCTAATTCCTCTTTATTTTCAATGTGACTCATATGACCATCAGGAAAAGATATTAATTCGGTATTGGTGTTTTCAATTTGAGATAAATTTTCATCATAAATTAATACGCTGTCCTTTTTTCCTAAAATTAGCATTTTTTTAAAATCAGTTTCTTTCAAAATAAATTGCCTGTCTTTTCTAATTTTCATTCCTTCTAAGGAAGCGACGATTCCTTGTAATGGGGTTTTTAACGCGGCTAATTTCACCTTTTCAATTTCATTTTCAAGTCGGTCACGATTGTTTTCACTGAATAAATTAGCAATCGAAATCCGAACAAAATTGATGTAATTCTGTTTTACCGCTTTAACGGCTCGATCCCGATTCATTTTTCGTTCCTCGCTATCTTCCTTTGCGGTTGAATTTAATAAGACAATACCTTTTACGATTTTTGGATACAATTCTGCAAAAGCCAACGCCACGTATCCGCCCATAGAATGACCTATTATTACTGCTTTTCTAATTCTAAGACGGGATAAAATTGCTTTAACAATTTCGGCATTTTCTTCCATAGAATGAACATACCCCAGGCACTCCGTTTCACCATGTCCTAATAAATCAATTGAAAGCACACGGTTTTTTTTAGACAAATTAGGAGCCAAATCTTTCCACATCGTTTTATTTTCTAAAAAGCCATGAAGTAAAACCACAGTACTTCCTTTTCCAATATCGGAATATGAAATAGCAGTGTTTTTATAGATAATTTGTTTCATTGATATATTTCGTGCAAAAATAAGGCTAAAATTTCTACAAAATAAAAAACGGTTTACATTTCTGCAAACCGTCTATTATCTATTTGTCTATAGTCTATTATCCAAATTACGAATTCATAATCGTTTCAATTTCTTCCACTTCAATAGGAATATTCTGCATCAAATTAAAAGGATTTCCTTTTTCTTGAATAACCACATTATCTTCCAATCGAATTCCGAAACCCTCCGCTGGAATATAGATTCCTGGCTCAACAGTAAATACCATATTGGCTTGCATTGGTTCGGTTAAAATCCCATAATCGTGCGTGTCTAAGCCTAGGTGGTGTGAAGTTCCGTGCATGAAATATTTCTTGTACGCCGGCCATTCTGGGTTTTCATTTTGCACATCGGCTTTGTCAATCAATCCCAAGCCTAATAATTCAGAAGTCATTAATTTACCAACTTCCACGTGATATTGTTTCCAAAGTGTTCCTGGAGTTAGCATTTTTGTAGCTTCATTTTTCACATTCAAAACAGCATTGTAAACTGCTTTTTGTCTTTCAGAAAAACGCCCTGAAACTGGAATCATTCGAGTCATGTCGCTTGAATAATTGGCATATTCTGCAGCTACATCCAACAATATTAAATCCCCTGATTTACACGCTTGGTTGTTTTCGATATAATGTAAAACATTGGCATTATTTCCTGAAGCAATTATTGGTGTATAGGCAAAACCTTTTGATCTATTTCGAATAAATTCGTGAATAAATTCCGCTTCAATTTCATATTCAGTAACATTTGGTTTTACAAATGACAATACTCTTCGAAACCCTTTTTCGGTAATATTACAAGCATTCTGAATTAATTCAATTTCTTCTTTTTCCTTTACTGAACGGATGCGCTGTAAAATCGGATTGCTTTTTGCAACAGCATGAGCTGGATAGTTGCCTTTCCACCATTTTACAAAACGGGCCTCACGAGTTTCTGTTTCCACAGTCGCGCGATAATGCTCGTTGGTATTGATATAAATAGTATCGGAATGAGTCATTAATTCGAATAAAATTTTCTCGAAATCTTGAAGCCAATACACTGTTTTTATACCTGAAACCTCAAATGCACGATCTTTAGAAAGTTTTTCGCCTTCCCAAATCGCAATATGATCGTTGGTTTCTTTTAGGAATAATATTTCTCTTTGGTGTTCGTATGGCGCGTCAGGAAATAGTAACAAAATACTCTCTTCTTGATCTACTCCCGACAAATAAAAGATGTCGCTGTGTTGTGCAAATGGCAAAGTGCTATCGGCAGAAACCGGATAGATATCATTAGAATTGAAAACCGCCACACTTTTAGGCTTCATCTGAGCCGTAAATTTTGAACGATTTTTTACAAATAAATTACTGTTAATTTGATGGTATTTCATAATGCAATAAATTAGATTACAAATCTAATCAATCCATTTGTAATATCTAGCACCTATTAAGTTAGGATTTTCATTTTCTATTTTATCCAATGCCCACTCACTTTTTGGCGACTGAACACTAGATTTTTGCTCTTTTTTGTGCAATTTTTCATACGTTTCAAATCCAATTTCGTGGCTTTTTTCTAATGTTTGAAACAAATTCACATTCGAAATTGCCGTTGCCCAATTGGGTTGAATCGTTCCCTCAAATACTTTTGATTTAGAACCGCTTCCGTAAGCTAAGAAACCAAACTTTTGATTTGAAAGGTCTGTTTTTGATTTGTGAAAATGAGCCAAAGTAGATAGAAATCCCATAAAAATAGAACCCGTATATAAATTACCAATTAAGGAAGAGGCAATTTCTGCAGGTTGTAATTTTTCGTTTACAAAGGTTCGGTATTCTTCCGATTTGCTGATTTCTTTCAATTTATTTTGGTATTCTGTAGCGTCTTCATTTCCGATAATTATTTTGTTTTCATGATCTAAACAATAGATTTCTGATAACATCCTTCTCCCTTGAAAGGAATAAGGAAGATGCATAATAATGCTTTTCCACGATTGATATACTGAACTTTCTGAACCGCTCGCTTTTTTAAACGAAAAGTAGGCATCTCGTGTTCTGTCCATGTAACATTGATTGGAATATTGTCCTTCAAAAACCGGTTGGTCTTTATGGATTTCTATTTCTGCTTCTAAATTATCAAACCAGTTTTCATTATTTGAATTTCCAGTAATAGCTTCTTTTGAAATAGATCGGTAAGGTTTGAAAAAATCAAAAACCCCTTTAGTGCTAGTTGCCCAGTTGTTTTCAAATGATATAATTCTAGGATTTTGAGAGATTAATAATGCCACTGCGCCAGCACCTTGTGTGTATTCTCCGGTAGAATTTAAATCGTATTTTGCAACATCAGTGGTAACTACAATTGCTTTTTTATTCGGATTTAATTTCACAAAATCAATGCAATTTTGCATCGCATCAACACCTCCAATACAAGCAAATGTAAAATCGACAACATCGCATTCTGCCAATCGGTTTTCACCAAATTTTTGTTCCATCAACGAAACTAAAAAGGAAGCGATAGGTTTTGAGCTGTCGATTGCGCTTTCGGTTCCAACATATATTCGAGAAATATCTTCTAAATTAATTGCATGATCTACAATTAATTTAGTCAACGCATTGGCGCCAAAAACCACCGTATCTTGATGGGTATCTGGCAAAGTCATTTTCAACAATCCCAATCCTTTTTCCAATTTTTCAGGATCAATTTTTCTGTTATTTGCCAATGTATTTATTGGTAAATGTATTTTTGCAATATCAAATGCAATAGCGTCTATTCCGAAATTCATTAGTAGTCTATTTTTTGTAAAATTACAAAGTGGTATTGATGTTTAATAGAATTTAACTCTTAAAAATGGCTTTGCATTTCATTTTTACGATATTTAAAACAAACAGGAAGTTCTAATAGGAATTTAATAATTTTATATTCAATCCTGCACAATTTTATTTAATTTAGCCGAAATAATATTTTAACAACTGTTTTTTATGAAGTCGCTATTCTTAATTTTTATTTCAAGTTTTTTTCTCTTTTCAAATGCTCAAAATAAGCCTTCGTATTTGATTTATGATCAAAATGGAAAGAAAGCCAGTTATAAAGACATCATAAACAGTTCACAAAAATCAGACGTTCTTTTGTTTGGAGAATACCACGATAATTCGGTTGCTCATTGGCTTGAATTAGAAATAACTAAAGATTTATTTGGAAAAACACTACTGGTTTTGGGTGCAGAAATGTTGGAAGCAGACAATCAAAAACAAGTAAATCAATATTTAAATGGAGAAATCAACCAGAAAAAATTAGATAGTACGGCACGACTTTGGCCAAATTATAAAACGGATTACAAACCATTAGTAGATTTCGCAAAGGAAAATAAGATTGATTTTATTGCTACCAATATCCCCCGAAGATTTGCAAGTTTAGTTTTTAAAAATGGCTTTGAAGCGCTAGAAAAATTGTCAGAGGAAGAGAAATCTTGGGTTGCTCCATTTCCTTTTCAATATGATGCAACCTTGCCAGCTTATAGTAAAATGGCACAAGAAATGGGGGGTCATGGAGGCGAGAATTTACCTAAAGCCCAAGCTTCAAAAGACGCAACTATGGCTTATTTTATTAACAAAAACCGCAAAGAAAATTCCTTATTTATTCATTATAACGGTTCTTATCACAGCGATAACTTTGAGGGAATTAACTGGTATTTAAAACAGCAAAATCAGCATATAAAAATCGTAACCATTGCCACGGTTTCTCAAACCGATATCTCAAAATTAGAACCAGAATATTTAGGCAAAGCCAATTTTATTATTGTAATTGACGAAGATGCAACCAAAACGTATTAATTGCACAAAATGAAATTTTATTTCTTGCAGAATTTTCATTATTTCATTGAATTATTTTAATTGGTTTCAACAATAATGAATCAATTGTCCAAAACACTTTAAATTCATTATAAATTACTACGAAAAGGTTGTAGTATGTTTTATTAATGATTATTTTTGTCCATTATTATAAAAAATTGATTTTATCATGGCCAATTCTTCATTACTAAAGTCTTCAATTGCAAAGAAAGTTGCAATGGCGCTTTCGGGACTTTTTTTAATTTCCTTTTTATCACTTCATTTTTTCATCAATTTAACATCAGTATTCAGTGAAGAGGTGTTCAATATGATGTCCCATTTTATGGGATACAATCCGATTATTCAATTTGTAATGCAGCCAGTTTTAATTGCTGGAGTTGTTTTTCACTTCGTTATGGGGTTTGTTTTAGATTTGAAAAACAGGAGTGCTAGACCAGTTAAGTATGCGAATTATAATGGTGCAGCAAACGCATCTTGGACTTCAAGAAATATGATTATTTCTGGGGTAGTAGTGTTGGCTTTTTTAGGACTGCATATGTATGATTTTTGGTTTGCTGAAATGAACTATAAATATATTGCCGTAAATATTATCGATGAAAACAGATATTATGAAGAGTTAGTACATAAATTTGAAAATCCAGTTCGTACTGCTTTGTATTCTATATCGTTTGTACTGTTGTCATTGCACTTGTGGCACGGTTTCAATTCTTCGTTTCAATCGGTAGGGTTTAACAATAAATATTCAAAATCATTACATAAATT
>CAIJFC010000020.1 GCA_903819815.1 uncultured Bacteroidota bacterium | reverse complement strand
GCCAAAAGAAATCATCAGTTAATTTGTGTTGTTGAAGACGTTCGTGATGTTATGGCAATTGAAAATACCGGGCAATACCGGGGAATTTATCATGTACTAGGAGGTAAAATATCCCCTATGGATGGAATAGGTCCAAGCCAATTAAAGATTAATTCTTTGGTGGAAAAAGTAAATTCCGGGAAGGTGGAAGAATTAATATTTGCGTTAAGCTCTACAATGGAAGGCGACACAACTAATTTCTATATTTACAAGCAAATTAAGGATAGCAATATTGTGACCTCCACCATTGCAAGAGGAATTTCTGTTGGTGATGAGTTAGAATATGCCGATGAGGTTACTTTAGGAAGGAGTATTTTACAGAGAATTCCTTTTGAGAATACGTTTAAGAATAATTAAAATTGATAATTTAATAAATGGAAATTACTAAAATTTGTTGCATTGGTGCAGGTTATGTAGGCGGGCCTACAATGGCCATAATTGCACTAAAATGCCCACATATAAAGGTTACTGTCGTTGATTTAAACGAAGATAGAATTGCTGCATGGAACGATCCAAATGTGGAAAATATCCCAATTTACGAACCTGGATTGAGCACAATAGTTGCGGAAGCTAGAAACAGAAATTTGTTTTTTTCTACTGACGTTGATACAGCAATTGATGAAGCCGAGATGATTTTTATTTCTGTTAATACTCCAACAAAAACCTATGGTTCAGGAAAGGGTATGGCATCCGATTTAAAATACATTGAACTTTGCGCAAGGCAAATAGCTAAAATAGCTAAAAATGATAAAATAGTTGTTGAAAAATCGACACTTCCTGTTAGAACTGCAGAAGCAATTAAAAGCATTTTGGATAACACTGGAAATGGAGTAAAATTTCAAATATTATCCAATCCTGAATTTTTAGCTGAAGGAACTGCAGTTTCTGACTTGTTGAATCCTGACAGAGTACTAATTGGTGGAGATCCTTCTGAAGAAGGTCAAATTGCAATTCAAAAATTAGTTGCTATTTATTCAAAATGGGTGCCAAATCATCAAATTTTAACTACTAATTTATGGTCGTCAGAGTTGTCAAAACTTACTGCAAATGCCTTTTTAGCGCAACGTATTTCGTCCATAAATGCCATGTCGGAATTGTGTGAAAAAACAGGTGCCGATATTAACGAAGTTGCTAAAGCTATTGGCATGGACAGTAGAATTGGTCCTAAATTTTTAAAAGCTTCTGTCGGTTTTGGTGGTTCCTGCTTTCAAAAAGACATTTTAAATTTGGTTTACATCGCTAAATCATTTGGATTAAATGAAGTAGCAGATTATTGGGAACAAGTAATTATTATGAACGATCACCAAAAAGATCGATTTGCAAAAAATATTATTACCACTCTATATAACACAATTTCTGGAAAAAAAATCGCTTTCTTAGGTTGGGCATTCAAAAAAGACACCAATGATACTAGAGAATCAGCGGCTATTTATGTTGCCGATTATTTACTAAAAGAAGAGGCTACTATTGCTGTTTTTGATCCTAAAGTTGCTGAAAATAAAATACTAGCGGATCTTAATTATTTAGAATCAAGGAAACCGGAATTAAATAAAAAAGGGGTTGTCTCTTTTGAAGACCCTTATTCCGCCTGTAAAAATGCACATGCAATTGCAATTTTAACGGAGTGGGACGAATTCAACACCTACGATTGGCAAAAAATTTACGATAATATGGAAAAACCAGCTTTTGTATTTGATGGAAGAAATATTTTAGATCGTAAAAAGTTAACTCAAATAGGATTTATTTATAAATGTATCGGTAGCTAAAAAGCCAAATAATAGATGCCATGAAAAAAATACTAATTACTGGAGGTGCAGGTTTTATAGGTTCGCATGTGGTTCGTAGATTGGTCAACAAATATCCTAATTATAATATCTATAATCTTGATACTTTGACGTACGCAGGAAATTTAGAAAATATTGCCGATATTGAAAATAAGGACAATTACACTTTTGTAAAGGGTGATATTGTAGACGAACCATTTATCTCCACCTTATTCGAAACGCATCAATTTGACGGCGTTATACATCTTGCAGCAGAATCTCACGTAGATCGTTCTATTGAAGATCCATTGTCATTTGTAAAAACGAATGTAATAGGAACCATGAATTTACTTAATGCAGCTAGAAAACAATGGAAAGGTAAGGAAGAGGGAAAACGATTTTATCACATTAGTACTGATGAAGTTTATGGTAGCTTAGGTACTGAAGGGTTGTTTACAGAGTCTACTTCTTACGATCCAAATTCGCCGTATTCTGCATCCAAAGCCAGTTCGGATCATTTCGTTCGCGCCTACGGAGAAACGTATGGATTGCCTTATGTAATTACAAATTGCTCAAATAACTACGGTCCAAATCATTTTCCGGAGAAACTAATTCCGCTTTTTATTAATAATATTATCAATAATAAGCCGCTACCCGTTTATGGTGATGGGAAATACACCCGTGATTGGTTGTTTGTTGAAGACCATGCCGTAGCAATTGATTTAGTTTTCCACGAAGGAAAAAATCATGAAACCTATAATATTGGAGGTTTTAATGAATGGCAAAATATTGATTTAGTAAAATTACTTTGTCAAATAATGGATAGTAAATTACATCGCGAACCAGGAACTTCAGAAAAATTAATCACTTATGTGAAAGACCGTCCTGGGCATGATTTAAGATATGCAATTGATGCGTCAAAAATTAATAAAGAATTAGGATGGAAGCCATCCGTAACCTTTGAACAAGGATTAGAACGAACGGTAAATTGGTACTTAAATAACGAGCTCTGGCTCAAAAATGTTACTTCAGGCGAATATGCCAATTATTATAAAAAACAGTATTCTTAAGATACTGTTTTTTTTATCTTTTATTTTTCAATATCAGTTGTGCCAACCTTAAGCCACTAGTTATGATTATTGGAGTTACTATTCCTAAATAGGGCTTGTTTATTAATAAAATTACATATGCAAATAAACAAATAAAGCAGAAAACACTAGAATATAAAATCCCTTTTTTATTTTTTTTATATTGAAAATAGACAACGGAAAACAATATTGGATTGAATAATAATACATTGTAATTATTGACTAATTCTCTATGTAAAGAATAAAAACCAGCAAAAACAAAGAACAATCCCAAGAACCCTAAAATCATATAGTAAGCATTGTAAATCGAGGGTTTATTTAGGGCTATTATGATTACAAAAACCAAACAAAAAAGATAAAAATTATTCCACCATGAAAATGGAATTTCTTCTTTTTCAAAGGCTACTATTTTTTTACTTTCTTTACAAATAGGTTGATTGTTGACTTTTAAATTCTGGATATTGTTATAAAGTTCGGAAGGTAAAAATAATTGTTCACTTTTCGAATCTACTTTGGACCCAAATATAATGCTGGTTCCCAATTGCACATAAAAATGTCCATTAAAATAGGGGTAGAGTATTTTTCTACAAGTTAAAGCATTTTCAGTATTTTGACCAATTATAGGCTTACCGATTATTTTATTTAGGGTATTGATAACCATTGTAGTGCAATTTTTATCAATAAATTTATAAGTATAAAATCGTTCTTCCGATTGTAAAGAAGCGTTTAAATAATCAAAAAGGGCTTGTTTTTTGTTTTGTGATAGGTTTAAAATTTGTTCGTCAATACTTCGTTTTTCATATAAGTATTCTTGAAAAAATTCTTCAAAAGTACAACTGGTTTCTAAATATTGTAAATCGCCTTTTACAAATTTTAAATAGAAATTAGGTGTGCTAAAATCGAAGGTTCCATAATTATAAACTTGATCTACAAAATGGATTGAATCCTTTATTCTAATTGCAGTATGCCCAAATAAAGAATATATTTCCGATCCCGTTCCGCAAGTCAATACGCTCACTTCGGCAGTATTGGAAAGGGTGATTTCTTGACTATTTGCCTTACTAGTAAATAGTGTTAGTATTAAAATAAATAATAAAGCAAACTTTCTTATGCACATTTTATAAATAATTATTGTCCAAAAATACTTAAATCAACTTTTACAGAGAATACATTAGAATATAAAGCAGCGCTTTGATCTCCTAAATCGGTTAAAGCATAATCAATTTGAATTCCATTATATTTAAATCCCAAGCCAACATTTGGTTGAAATCCTACTTTTTTAGTATTGTCAATTTGAACTATATTTTGAAAATTACCCACTCCCGCACGAACAAAAACTAAATCAGTATATCCATATTCAAATCCTAAGGCCGGATCAATACTCAACCCATTTGTAGAAAAAATATCGTTTGTTTTTACAAAACTCATATTCAAATTGGCAGCAGCCAAAAGACTTGTTTCGTTATGAAATTGAAATTTTTTAGACAGCCCTAATTGTGCTTTTGGCAAGGTAATTTCTGTATTTTCGGGCAACGCCTGGTTCTGACCAGTAATTGCGTCTTTAATTGTGTTGTACTCGGTTTCGTTAATTGCCCAAACATTATAAGTGGTCGTAATGTCTCTCAGCATTAATCCAAATTTCCAATCGTTTCTTTCAAATTGTAATCCTGCATCAAATCCAAATCCCCAAGAACTTGCAAATTTTCCAATAATTCTCCTAATTATTTTTGAATTTATACCATAT
>CAIJFC010000019.1 GCA_903819815.1 uncultured Bacteroidota bacterium | reverse complement strand
TACCGCTCTAACAGCTTCTACTTGATAGGGCATTCCATACAAATGCACCGCAATAATGGCTTTGGGTTTTTTACCCTTTTCTATTCTGTCTACTATGGCTTTTTCCAAGGCTATTGGACAAAGATTCCAAGTTTGTGCCTCGCTATCTATAAAAACAGGCGTGGCGCCTTGGTAGAATATTGGATTTGCCGAAGCCGAAAAAGTAAAACTCTGGCATATGACCGCATCTCCATTTTGTACTCCTAATAATAGCAACCCTAAATGAATGGCGGCGGTACCCGAACTTAAAGAACCTACATGAGCTTGATTACCCAAATAACTTTCTAAGTCTTGTTCCAAACCATTCACATTGGGTCCTAACGGAGCCACCCAATTGGCATCAAAAGCTTCATTGATATAGTTTAGTTCGTTGCCCCCCATATGCGGGGAGGAAAGCCATATTTTAGAATTAGTCATGATATTTAATTGGTTTAGCAGGAATTCCTACTGCAGTACATTTTTCGGGTAGACTTTTCGAAACAACAGCACCTGCACCAACAATAGTTGAATTGCCAATCGTTAATAAATTAATTATTTTAGCTCCAGTACCAACATATACTAAATTTTCAATAATTACCTCTCCAGATATATTTACATTAGGCATAAATGAACAATAATCCCCAATATTTGTGTCGTGTCCAACGGTACAACCTAAATTTAAAATAACAAAATTTCCAATACTGATATTTACTGTTATAATATTTGATGCACAAACAATACACCCATTACCTATAAGTACTTCATCATTTCCAATTAACACATTCGGATGAATTAAAGTAGGAAAACTTAAAAAACTATTTTCATTTAATGTTTCATGAATTTTCATTTTAATTTTTGGATCAGCTATTGAAATTACAACTTCTAAATTATAATCGACTTGCAGAAGTTCATCAATAGATCCTAGAACTTTAAATCCATTAATCATTGAACCCTTTTCAATATTATCATCATAAAACCCAATAAAATCGTATTTTTTTTTATTATAATTTATTTGGTCAATTAACATTTTTACTTCTCGACCAAAGCCACCAGCACCAATAATTACAATTTTTTTCATACTATATTTCCTTTAAAAGCTTCTGTTGAAACTGAATTACGAGCAGTTATACCTTCTCTTTTAAACACTTTTTTGATTGTCAAATATAGAATTTTACAATCCAATTTAAAACTGATATTTTCCACATACCATGTATCATACTCAAATTTTTGTTCCCAACTTATTGTGTTTCTTCCATTTATTTGCGCCCAACCTGTAATACCAGGTTTTACTTCGTGTCGTTTTTTTTGCAGTTCATTATACAAAGGCAAATATTCCGGCAACAAAGGCCTTGGGCCAATTAAACTCATATCCCCTTTCAAAACATTGATTAATTGTGGGAGTTCGTCTATAGATGTCTTACGTACAAATTTTCCAATTTTAGTTAATCGGTTTTTATCTGAAAGAAAATTTCCAAAATTATCTTTTTTATCGTTCATGGTTTTGAACTTGATGATGGTGAATAGTTGC
>CAIJFC010000018.1 GCA_903819815.1 uncultured Bacteroidota bacterium | reverse complement strand
TGTCATTTTTTTAAGGGCTTCATCTGACAAATCCATTTTGTATTCTTTTTTCAATTCTTCCAATCTCGTTTTAAGATTTGAAATCAATGCTGCGTTTGCTGCATTGTCATATACATTATTTACTTCAAAAGGGTCTTTTTTCAAATCGAACAACTCCCAGTTATCCTTGTCGTAGTAATAATGTATTAATTTATAGCGCTCCGTTCTTATCCCATAATGGGGTTGTACATGGTGCCAATAGGGATATTCGTAATAGTGATAGTAAACAGCATCTCTAAAAGGTTTAGCGTTTTTGTTTTCTAGCACTGGCACAAAACTCTTCCCTTGTATGTCTTTTGGAGTTTCAATACCTGCTAAACTCAATAATGTGGGAGCAAAGTCTATATTTAAAAGCAAATCATTGCTAACCGTACCCGGACTAATATGATTAGGATATCGCACTAAAAGCGGCATGTGTAGGGATTCTTCATACATAAACCTTTTATCAAACCACCCATGTTCTCCTAAATAAAAACCTTGGTCAGAAGTATAAACCACTATTGTGTTTTCGGCTAAACCACTTTCATCTAAATACTTTAGCATATCGCCAACAGCATCATCTACTCCTTTTACAACACGTAAATAATCCTTAATATAATGCTGGTATTTCCACTCTTTTCTTTGGATGTCTGTCATAGTAGTATCTGGCGTCCAAAATTCGCCCTCATTATTACCAAAACTATTCCAGGCATTCAGTTGTTCTTCTGATAGCCCTTTAGGAGGTTTGATTTTCAAATCCTTTCTGTTCAGATGCCCGTCAATTCTCATCCAGGCATCTTTTGCAGCGTCTCTTCCTTTATAATCATCATTAAAAGTGGTAGGATACGGAATGGTAACATCCTCTAGATAATCTTCATAACCAGGACCGGGTTCCCAAGGGCGATGCGGTGCTTTAAACTGATACATGAGCATAAATGGACTGTCCTTTTTTTCTCTGTTTTTTAACCATTTAATAGCATCTTCTTTTATTACCGCTGTAGAATGTTTTCCTTTTTCTTCAATAATTTTATTTTCTGTTGTTTCAAAAACGGGATCAAAATAAGTACCCTGACCTTCTTTATTAAATAATACTTTATAATAATCAAAACCTGTAGGTGCGGTTCCTAAATGCCATTTACCAATTACGGCTGTTTCATAACCCGCACTTTGAAGTAACTTCGGAAAAGTTTGTTGTGAACCATCAAAATCACCCCCGCCTTCATTTTTAAAAAAACCATTTACATGACTGTATTTTCCCGTAATAATGGAAGCTCTTGAGGGACCACAAATGGAATTGGTACAAATCATATTATTAAAACGTACCCCTTCCCTACCGATACGATCTATATTTGGGGTCGGAGCCACTTTCGCCAAAAAACCTTTGTAAGCACTAATGGCGGCCAAAGCGTGATCATCTGTCATAATAAACAAGATGTTTGGTTTCTTTTTTGGAATTTTATTTGTGGCTACAAATGCCGTATTACAACTTATCAGCGAAAAAATAGCTACTGTAACTAATAAATAGAAATGATTTTTAGAACTCATGGATTTAATCTAATTAATTGTTTTTATGTTTTTTATACTTCAATTTCTAATTCGGAAATTTTGCGTTTTTTCCCCATTCTTTATTTGGGAGTTCCGATAATTCAAGCTTTAATTCTCCACCAGCCATTATTTGGGCGTGGGTTATAAATGGAGCATCAATTTCAGTATTATTTAGGAAAGCCTTTTGAATATATTTATTAGTTTTACTAGATCCTTTTGCCAGAATTGTGAAAGTTTTTCCATTTTTAAGAATAATTGTTGTTCTCTCAAATAAAGGACTTGTAATAGTATAGTAGGGCTCACCGGGAGTTACGGGATATAAACCCATAGCGGTAAACACCACAAATGCAGTCATACCCCCACCATCTTCGTCTCCAGGAATTCCAAATACATTATCTTTGAACCAAGTATCTAAAAGGAATCGGGTACGCTTCTGAGTTTTCCAAGGAGCTCCAAAATAGTTGTACAAATACGGTATGTGAAATGAAGGTTCATTCCCCATAGAAAATTGCCCAACAAGTCCTGTGGAATTAGACCCATTTATGTAGAAATCGCTTTTACCCATATCAAGAGCTTCTCTAAACAATTGATCCAAACGCATTTCTGCCCCTTTTTTGCCTCCAAGTAATTCTGTTAATCCACTAATATCATGTTGCACATCCCAGGCATACGTCCAACCATTGTTTTCGTCATAATATTCTCTAAACCCTTTTCCTCCTCCATTTTTTGGATCTATCATTACCCAATCGCCGTTAGTATCTTTTGGCATAAACAAGCGTTTTTCAGGATGCCATAAGGTTTTATAATTTTTGGCTTTTGGGGCAAAAAGAGCATAATCATTTTTTTTGCCGAGTTCTTTTGACAGTTCGGCTAAGGCCCAAAAATCGTAGGTAATCCCTAAGGATACTGCCACCGGTTGTCTTTTTTCAAAGCTGTCCACATTGGGCTCTGTCTCTTTTTCATCTATTTTTAATGATGGAAAATAGCCTTTTTCGTGGTATATGTCATCAATAGGCAAACGAGGGTTGCCTTGTCTCCAAGGAATAAAAGTGCCAGCAATTAAATTTTTCTTAATCCCTTCATACGCTTTTTGTACATTATAATTCTTGAGCCCTTTTCGATATCCATCTATAAAAATAGCGGAGGAATGATAGGAATTCATGCAAAGATGGTTGCCGAAAACCTGAGGAAATGTAGGCATCCAGCCACTTTGTTCGTACATCAATGTATAGGAATTCAATATGTCATCTTCCATGTTCGGATCTAGGATTGTTCGCAGCGGATGTTGCGCTCGATAGGTGTCCCAAATCCAATCATCTACATAAAAAGGCCGATTTGAAGTATGCACTTTTTGATCATACCCACTGTAATACTTTCCTCCTTCATTGATGTTAACCATTCGTTCATAAGTTCGGTATAAGGAAGTGTAAAAGGTTCTTTTTTGAGCTTCTGTCCCACCTTCTACTTGTATTTGATTTATAGCATTTTCCCACTTTATTTTTCCTGATTTTGATAATTCATCAAAACTTTGTGTTCGCAATTCCTTCTCAAAATTAAGTTTAGCCTGCTCTAAACTCACATAAGAAACTGCATACTTAATTAGGATTGTTGAAGGCGCATTCGAATTTGCTGAAATGGTAATTTTTTGTTTGTTACTAGCAAACTCAAATTCATTTATAGGATTATTAGTACTATCCGCTATTTCGCCATATAAAAATACAGACATACTACTAGTAACCGGGTTAGTTCCCTTGGTCTTTTTGCTTATCACTTCAGTAACATTAAAATAATTTTTATCCCTAGAAAAGACTATATTTTCAGATCCTTTTATCAGTAAATTTTTTTGAACGTTTTTCGGAAAATCTATTTTATAAATAGCGCATTTTTCTCCAGGAGTAAAACTTACGGTGATGTCATCATCAATTAAATAGGTGGAATAAAACCAAGGGTGAATGATTTCCAAATCATGATCAATAGTCATTTTTTTGTTCCATGAATTTCCATTCACTTCACCATGATTAATTTTCATTTCCAGAATACCCGGCGTTCTATGTGATGTTACCTGAAATGGAAAGGCATCTACTTGATCTGAAATATAATCTTTCTTTATGGGGTACATCCGCATCATTTGGTTTGGCAAATGCATGGTAGGATACGTTGGCACCAAAAAAGGGGCAACATTACCAATGGTTGGGTCAATATATTTAGTAAAATCTTCTTGTGAAAAAGAGGTACTAATCGTAGCAATTGTTAGCAGTACAATCGCGAAATATTTATTTG
>CAIJFC010000017.1 GCA_903819815.1 uncultured Bacteroidota bacterium | reverse complement strand
CTTTTTTTTCAGGAAAATTAACTTGAGAATAGTTTAATCCCTTTTGAAGACGCTGTAAATTTTCCAAAATCCAAATACACGAACTACAATGAATATGAGGAATATTGAGTGAAACAATAGCGTTGGAATCTTCTTGAAATTCCAATAATTTTGAGACAATACTTTCATTTTCTAAAAAATTATATTTACCATTAATTTCTTGTGGCGTTGCACCAGGTGCATTTTCAAAATCATAATAGCAAGACATATTATTGATGCTAAAAATCTCATAAACAGTCTTACAACCATTACAACAGAATTTTTTTTCATCAAAATAAATTGCCTCTTCTTTAACAATTTCTAACCCACAATGGAAACAATTATGTGTGTCCATAAACTTTGCTCATTATACCTACAACAAAATTGGTAAGTTGTTAGCATTAATAATATGATATTTGTCATATTATTTATACGTTTGTAAAACAATTTAATACCAATCCTTATGAGTAAATGTGAAAACTGCATTGTAAGAGAATTTAGCTCGTTAAAGGCCTTAAATAAAGAAGAACTTTTAAAAATGGCTGACTGTAAAACTTCGGTTACGATTAAAAAAGGAGAATTAATATTTGAGGAAGGTGATAATGTAAACGGAATTTACTGTGTTAAAGATGGTATTTGTAAACTCACAAAATTAAGTCCAAACGGAAAAGACCATATTGTTAAACTGGTCAAAAAAGGCGAATTATTGGGACAACGATCTTTAATTAGCGATGAACCCGTAAATCTTAGTGCTTTTGCTATTGAAGATATGGAAGTTTGCTTTATTCCAAAATCGGAAATATTAGGTTTCTTTGATAGCAACAATAAATTTTCAATGAATGTAATGAAAACCATTTGTGGTGATTTAAAAGAAGCGGATGAAACCATGGTGAATTTGGCTCAAAAAAGTGTAAAAGTGCGATTGGCTATTACCTTACTTTATTTAGAGGATACCTTTGGAAAAAATGAAGACAATTCATTGAAAATTAAACTTTCCCGAGAAGAATTGGCAAGTTTGATTGGAACGGCTACTGAAAGTTGCATCCGATTATTATCCGAATTCAATAAATTAGAAATGATTGAATTGAATGGAAAAAAGATAGTATTGAAAAATATTGGTAAGTTGAAGAAAATGGCGGAATAGTCTGATTTAATCAACCTACAGTTTTTTACGAACACCCAAAAAGCCAAAAAAGAAAATTCTATAGTTTTAGAAGTCCGTAAAAACATTGCTATTCATTAAGAAACTCTTGATTTTTGGAAAGAAAAACTAAAGCAAATTAGAAGTATAAATATACAGTAATCATCTTTTTTTAAACAAAAAAAAACCTCGCAATGCGAAGTTTTTTATGAGGTAAATAGAAGAAAATGACAGAATAAACTTTTTGTTATAAACTACATTTTCTTAGCTTCTTCCCAAAAAACATCCATTTCAGCCAAAGTCATATCCATTAAAGGTTTTCCTAATTCTTGGGCTTTTGACTCTAAATATTGAAACCTCTTAATGAATTTTTTATTAGTTCGCTCCAATGCATCTTCTGGATTGATATTTAAAAAACGTGCATAATTTATCATTGAAAATAGTACATCTCCAAATTCAGATTCCATTTTATCTTGGTTTCCAGCAGCAACTTCAACTTGAAATTCTTGGATTTCCTCTTGGACCTTATCCCAAACTTGATGGGACTCTTCCCAATCAAATCCCACGCTTTTAACTTTATCTTGGATTCTACTGGCTTTTACTAATGCTGGTAAACTCTTAGGAACGCCCTCTAATACCGACTTTTTACCTTCTTTTAGTTTCAGCTTTTCCCAGTTTTGTTTCACTTCTTCTTCATCTTTTACCACCACATCACTGTAAATATGTGGGTGACGATGAATTAGCTTATCGCAAATTTCATTACAAACATCAGCAATGTCAAAATCGTTGGTTTCACTACCAATTTTTGCATAAAAAACAATATGTAAAAGTAAATCCCCTAATTCTTTTTTGACTTCATTCAAATTGTTATCCAATATAGCATCGCCCAATTCATAGGTTTCTTCAATGGTTAAATGACGTAAACTTTGCAAGGTTTGCTTTTGATCCCAAGGGCATTTTTCACGTAAATCGTCCATTATGGTCAACAATCTATCGAAAGCTTGAAGTTGGTTTTTTCTATTGTCCATTTGAAATAGTTAAATTCTTGAAGTAATTAGTGTAAAAATAATAAATCCTGTCAGGATTACCTCTTGACAGGATAAAATTATATTCGAAAAGTAATAAAATTATTTAGATTTTGTTTTTTTAGCAGGTTTAGTAGCCTTTTCAGCCACAACTTCTGTTACAGCTTGTTCTAAAACGTCCTCCGAATTTTCAATTTTAGGTTCTTCTTTAGAAACCAAACCTTTAGCTTGAAGCATGTTGTACCAGTTTATTATTTTTTTAATATCAGAAGGATAAACTCGTTCTTGATCATAATCAGGAAGCACTTCAAGGAAATAGGCTACTAATTTAGAATTGTCTTCTTTGTGAGAAATCGCAGGACCATTATCTTCTTTAATAGCAATTGCTCTCATTATTTCCGTTAATGGTTTTTCTTCTGAATAGGTATAAACAGAAATTTCAGAAAGTAAGCTTACATTACTTTTCAAACCAACCGTAATTTTCTTACCGTCAATTAATGATTCGGCAACAAAACCGGT
>CAIJFC010000016.1 GCA_903819815.1 uncultured Bacteroidota bacterium | reverse complement strand
TGGAACTGGAGCTATTGGTCAAGTTACTGGTACTTTAACAGGCTCTTCCAATGTAACCGTAGAACGCTACATTCCTGCAAAACGGGCTTGGAGAGCGTTGACAGCACCTTTAAAAGGAAGCGGTGGTAGTATTTACAGCCAATGGCAAAATGGTGGTAACGTTATAGCAGGAGTTGGAGTTGAACTTTGGAGCTCAACTGGAGGTAACGGAATGGGTTCTGGAGCAAGTAATTCCATTTTAACATATAACAATACCGGAACTACAGGAGCTTGGAATCCTGTAACTAATACTAACACTAAAAACTTATTTGAAAGTAATATTAATAATGCATTCATGGTTTTTGTTACCGGTCCTTATGCAACTTCAAGCACAAATATTTCAGCTGGTTCAGCAATCACAACTTTAAAAGCAACAGGTCAATTAATTACTGGTACGCAAACTTATGAAAATCTTCCGAGTGGCGTTCATACTTTAATTGGTAATCCATATGCTTGTCCAATAAGTCCTTTGTTACTTCTTAATGGAAACACGAGTTTTGGAGCTAATTTATGGGTTTGGGATGCAAACACAACAGTAAATAACGGTGTAGGCGCTTATAATACTTATGATAAGACGGCAAACAAATATACCAATATTACCAATTCTGCTCAATTAGCAACTACTCCGGATATTCAAAGTGGCCAAGCCTTCTTCGTTAAAGCTTCAACAGGAACCGCAACATTAAGCATATCCGAAAGTTATAAATCAACAGGAACGTCTACTTATTCTTTTTTACGAACTTCTTCGCCTCCAGAATTATTGCGTGTGGGTCTTTACAAACAAGTCAACAACGAATGGTCGGGTCGCGATGGCGCCATGACAGTAATTTTGGCTGACGCCGATGCCAATCAAGCTTCGAACAAAATGGCTAATGGTTCAGAAAACGTTGCGTTTACTAAAAATGGTGCTTCGTTTGCAAGTAATCACCATTTGCCTTTGGTTGCTTCTGATGTTTTAAATGTAAAAGTTTGGAATACTACTGCAGGTGCCAATTATAAATTGAAAATCAATACTGAAGAGTTTTCGGCTACTAATTTAAGCGCCACTTTGGAAGATTTGTTTACCAATGCTAGAACACCGCTTACTCTTGATGGTTCAGCCGTTGAATATCCGTTCACGGTTACTACTGAGGCGCTAAGTACGGGAGATCGTTTCAGAATTGTATTTCAACCTTCTTTATTGGGTAACAATATTCCAAAATCCAATGGTTTCAGTATTGTTCCTAACCCAGTAACCGGAGATTCGTTCCAAGTGAATTTAGGATCCTTAGCAACAGGAACTTACTCCTACTCTATTTGCAATACTATAGGTCAGGAAGTAGAAAAAGGAAGTATCAATAACGCAACTCAAAACACCAATTACGAAGTGAAAATGAACAATTCGGCTACGGGTATTTATATTATGAAAATTAAAGGAAATGACAACTCAGTGTTTACTGCTAAAATAATTAAAAAATAAAAATCATGAAGACCACTATAAAATCAATTGTATTATCATTTTTGTTATTTAGTAGTTCATTGATATTTGCGGAAGATCTCAACCCACTTGACCCGGGGTCTGATCCGGGAGTATCTCCAATCAATGATTACATTGTACCAATGATTGTGTTGGGAATTGTATTAAGTTTCATCTTTCTAAAAAAGAAAAAGACCGCTTAAATAATATATTTAAAATTAAAACCCACGCGCAATGCGTGGTTTTTTTTATAGAATTATTTCACAAAGTAACTCAAAGTTAACAAGAAGATACACGAAGGAAAAAATTATGAATTAGGAGTATTCCTCATTCGTAAACAATTTTTCCTAAAACCCAAGACCTAAGACCAAACATCCAATATAAATTTTAGCACGGTTATTGTATAAAGGAAATTTGTACCTTTAATAAAATATAAAAAGTAAAATATGAAAATCAAATTTATAGTGCTGTTTACCATAATAACCATCAGTTTCACGTCTTGTGTGAGTACCAAATCGACCTTGAAAAACGTAAATGACAATGCCCCTATTCCGCAGTTGACTGCCGCAAATACATTTGTAATAACGGAATTCAGCAAAGATCCAAAATACGGTTACGACCCAGATTACCCT
>CAIJFC010000015.1 GCA_903819815.1 uncultured Bacteroidota bacterium | reverse complement strand
CCAGTAGATGAAAGTAATATTTTCGTTGCTGGAGAAAGTGGATTATTTAATTTGAATTATAAAAAGTATAAAAAAAATAATTACGAATTACAGGTGCATATTCGTGAAGTAAGAATTACTGGAGATAATACAGATAGTTTATTATTTGGCGGCTACTTTAGTGGTATTAATGAAAAGCAAGCACAGAATAAAAATAGTAGGCCCGAGGTTGCAAGAAAATGGCAGTTGATTCATTTTGAATTTTCGTCGGCACTTTTTGGATTACAAAAAAACTTAGAATACAGCTACCGCTTAAATGGACTTGAAAATAATTGGTCAAAATGGACCAATAAAACAGAAAAAGAATATACTAGCCTCCCTCCAGGAAGTTATGTATTTGAAATTAAAGTAAGGGATAATTTAGGAGAGGAATCCGAGGTGGACAGTTTTGCATTTAATGTATTACCTCCTTGGTATAGATCCACCTGGGCTTATGGATTATATTTTGCCATCTTTATCCTCATAATTTTATTAATTACTAAATGGCAAAAAGGCAAGTTTATTATACAGCAACAAAAACATAATGAAGAACAGGAAAAATTGAATTATTTAAAGCAATTAGAAATTGATAAGGCAGAAGGCATGTTGACCGAAATTCAAAATGAAAAATTACAAGTTGAAATTGATTCGAAAAATTCCGAGTTAATTAACTTTACCATGCACTTAGTACAAAAGGGTGAATTGTTGACAGATTTAAAATCACATATGTCTAAAATGACAAAGCTGATTGACAGTCCTATTGCACAAGAGGAATTGAAAAAAATGATTAAGGTTATTAATGATGCGGATAAAATGGATAAGGATTGGGAAAATTTCACCAGTCACTTTGACAAAGCACATAACTCCTTCACGGTTAATATTAAAGAAAAGTTCCCTAAGCTAACCGCCAATGAATTAAAACTTTGTACTTTTTTACGTGTAAACCTAACCACAAAGGAAATTGCGCAATTAATGAATATATCTATGCGTGGTGTTGAAATTAGTAGATATCGTTTACGAAAAAAATTAAATCTTCCTACCGAAATGTCGTTGTTTGATTTCTTAAATGAAATTTAGGAGCTTACTTAGATTTTGTAAATCATACACATTTACATACCGCCCTTCTGTGCGATTTTTACAATTTAATTTCACTAAGTTGAACGCCAAACAACTTTAGTGTTAATGCATTTAAATCCATTTCATTTCCTTTTAGGTGAATTGTTTTTTGAATATGCGTTTGGGTATCGCCTGGAGATAAAGCCATTGCTGGAGATGAGCCTTCTAATTCATAAAACTTACCCATTTGTTTGCCATCCACCGGGCCATCTGTATAGGCATTTAACGCATCGCCTTTAAAGGGTTCAGCCTGCATTTGCCATAATGAATTGACATAATCCGTTTTGCCTTTTGGCAAAGTAAACTGTATAATGGTTAAAACTTTATTTTGCGCATCATAGCTAGCCGCCATGGGCATTGCACGTAAT
>CAIJFC010000014.1 GCA_903819815.1 uncultured Bacteroidota bacterium | reverse complement strand
TTTTAACCATTACGGGTGCCATTTTACTTTCACTAAATTGGTTTGTATTTATCTATGTTGTCAATCACATTAGCCTAAATGCAGCGTCATTAGCTTATATGATTTGCCCAATTCTAACTACAGTTTTTGCTTTTTTTATATTAAAAGAAAAACTCAGCAATTGGCAATGGATTGCGGTTTTTATCAGTTGTATCGGTTGTGGGTTACTGTCAATCGATCATTTGGAGGATATTTTCTTTAGTTTTATTGTTGCCGCTACTTATGCGTTGTATTTAATTAGCCAACGCAATAATAATCAAATCGATAAATTTCTTTCGTTAACAATTCAATTGACAATAACCGCGATTATGATTTTGCCATTTTATCCAAAATACAGCGGAGTTGTTCCTGATTCGGCTTTGTTTTATATTTATTTATTGGTAATTGTTTTGTTTTTTACGATTACGCCTTTGTTTCTCAATTTATATGCCCTAAAAGGTATCAATTCGTCAACGGTTGGTATTATGATGTACATCAATCCGATAATTAACTTTTCGATTGCGGTGATAGTTTTTAATGAATCCGTAACTTTGTTGCAAATGGTTTCCTATTTTTTGATATTTGTAGCCGTAATTATTTTTAACGAAAAGCTATTATTTCCAAAACAGTCCAATCCTTTTGATTGATCAATGGTTCTCGAAAAATTGTAAATAAGAACATGAAAAAAGTATATCTCGATAACGCTTCAACTACTCAAATTCGCTCGGAAGTCCTTTCGGAAATGACCAAAAGTATGTCCGAAGATTTTGGAAATCCTTCGTCAACACACAGTTTTGGTCGAAATGCCAAAAGTAATTTGGAACTTTCAAGAAAATCCATTGCCAAACAATTGAATTGTAGCGCTCAAGAAATTATTTTTACTTCAGGCGGAACGGAAGCCATCAATTGGGTTTTACGTTCGGCTGTTAAAGATTTGAATATAAAACGAATTATTACTTCAAAAGTCGAGCATCATGCGGTTTTACATACTGTGGAAGCCTTAGAAAAAGAATTCGGAATCCAAGTTGATTTTGTTGCTTTGAAATCGGATGGCGCTGTTAATATTTCCGATTTGGTGGAATTACTTTCGCAAGAAACGAAAACGTTGGTCAGTTTGATGCATGTCAATAATGAAATCGGAACTGTTTTAGAACTTAAAGAAATTGGTCAAATTTGTCAACAATACAATGCCCTTTTTCATTCGGATACGGTACAATCTGTCGGAAAAACGCCAATTGATTTACAAGATTTACCAGTTGATTTTATAGTAGCAAGTGCGCATAAATTTCATGGACCAAAAGGCGTTGGGTTTTTATTTGCTAGAAAAAATATGGGTTTGAAGCCAATGATTTTTGGTGGTGAACAAGAAAAAGGCCTTCGACCAGGAACTGAGGCTTTGCATCAAATTGTTGGAATGACAAAAGCGTTTGAATGTGCCTATTTAAATATGGAAACCGAAAAAACGCATATTTCTAAATTAAAGAACTATTTATTGGAACAATTACAAATTCATTTTTCCGCCTTTAAAATTAATGGAAATCCTGATAATTTTTATACTATTTGTAACGTTTTACTCCCATTTTCGGAAGAAGAAACGCCCTTGCTTTTATTCAATCTTGATATGAAAGGCATTGCGGTTTCACGAGGCAGCGCTTGTCAATCGGGAAGTGCAAAACCGTCGCATGTATTGGCTGAAATTCTTACAAATGAAGATTTGAACAAACCCAGTTTGCGAATTTCTTTCAGTCATTACAACACAAAAGAAGATATAGATTTGTTTATTAACGCATTGAAATAATCTGTCATTTTAATATAAATTCCTTTAATTCTTCGTAAGTTTTAATTTTTGTGCTAACTTTTTCTTTGTTTAAAACACTTTCAATTTGTTTTGGAATGGGTAAAGTTAATTGTAAAATCGGTTCTACAGTATCCAAAAATTTAATAGGATGTGCCGTTTCTAAAAATACGCCAATCGAATTTGAATGTTTTTGTAATTCGGATTTGAGTCCTAAAAAACCAATAGCGCCGTGTGGTTCAGCGATATATCCTGAATTTTCATAAATGGATTTAATCGCTGTTTTGGTAGCTTCATCTGAAAAAGAATAGGAGGAAAAGTCTTTGTTAAATTCCGCTAAATCATATTTGTACAGTTCTTGAATTCGAACAAAATTACTTGGATTTCCAACATCCATTGCGTTTGAAATAGTCGCTATTGAAGGATTTGGTTCGTATTTACCAGTTTCTAAAAATCGAGGAACCGTATCATTTGCGTTTGTAGAAGCTACGAAATGTTCAATTGGTAAACCTAATTTTTTTGCCAAAATTCCAGCACAGATATTTCCAAAATTCCCACTCGGACATGAAAAAACAAGTGGTTTATTTTCAGATTTTAATTGTTTGTAAGCAAAGAAAAAGTAAAACATTTGTGGCAACCATCGCGCAATATTGATAGAATTCGCCGAAGTTAAATTTTTATCCGCAAGACTTTCGTCTAAAAATGCTTTTTTAACCATGTCTTGACAATCATCAAAAAAACCTTCAACTTCCAAGGCGGTACTATTTTGACCCAAAGTTGTAAGTTGCCTTTCTTGAATGTCGCTCACTTTTCCAGAAGGGTAAAGAATTACTACTTCAACACCTTTTACGCCTAAAAAACCGCTTGCAACGGCACCTCCCGTATCGCCAGAAGTGGCAACAAGAACAATGTTTTTGCTATTGTGATTGTCTTTATTGAAATAAGCCAAACAACGCGACATAAATCGGGCGCCCACATCTTTGAAAGCCATTGTCGGACCATGAAATAATTCTAAGGAATAAATGTTATTTTCAATTGGAACACATGGAAAATCAAAACAAAGCGTTTCAGAAATAATTTGTTTTAAAACATTTTCTGAAATTTCTTCTCCCACAAATTGACGAATCACTTCAAAGGCAATTTCTTCATTGGATAAGGAAGTTATGTTCTCAAAAAAATCAGACGAAAGTGGCGAAATGGTTTCTGGAAAATACAAACCGCGATCAGGCGCTAATCCCTGAATTACGGCTTCTTTAAAAGAAACCTTATGGTTTTTGTTGTTTAAACTGAAATAGTTCATTTTGTTAAAATATTATTTTATAGAATTCGAACCCCTTCTGAATTGATTCTTGAAACATGAATTTCAAAAGGAATTGTTGTTTTTTCAAAAATCGAAATCATGGCGTTTTTAACTTTTTCGGCGTTTTCAATTCCTTTGCTTAAAGCAAATATGGAAGGCCCCGAACCCGAAATTCCTGATCCCAAAGCACCCGCATTTAAAGATGCTTTTTTAATTTCTTCAAAATGTGGAATGAATTTTCCACGAAGCGGTTCAACTATTTCGTCGTGTAACGAACGTCCGATCAAATCATAATCATTCGAATACAATCCAGCGATTAATCCGCCAACATTTCCCCATTGAACAATGGCGCTTTTCAAGGAAATCATGGGTTGTAAAACCGCTCTCATTTCGGAGGTTTTTAATTCAATTTGTGGATGAATTACCGTTGCAAATAATTCATTAGGACTTTCAATTCGAATTACATCCAAAGGCGTATAACTTCTAACCAAAGTAAATCCGCCTAATAGGGCAGGAGCCACATTATCGGCATGTTCGCTGCCACTGGCAACCACTTCTCCTTTCATTGCAAATCGAACTAATTCGTTTCTGGAAAATGGTTTTCCTAGCAATTCATTAATACCAAAAACTGCACCAGCCGCACTTGCTGACGAACTTCCGATTCCGCTTCCTGCTTTTATATTTTTATAAATTTCCATCTCAAATCCGAATGGGGTTTCAACTTCATTTAGTAAGGCCAAAGCAGCAACTCCTGCTACATTTTCTTCCGTTTTAAGAGGTAAATCAGCACCAATTATCTTTGTAATTCGAACCCCTTTTTCGGCAACTTTTCGAATGATCATTTCATCACCAATAGTATCCAAACACAATCCTAACACATCAAATCCACAAGAAAGATTGGCGATTGTTGCAGGACAAAAGAGTTTTATTTCGTTCATAGTATTGGTCTTTAAATCTAAATTATTAAAGTCAAAAATCTTCTTTTATTAAGACTTTACGACAGTTTTATACATTTCCAATTCGGATAATATCGGCAAAAATTCCAGATGCGGTAACGGCCGCTCCAGCTCCTGC
>CAIJFC010000013.1 GCA_903819815.1 uncultured Bacteroidota bacterium | reverse complement strand
TCCGGAAATTGTTTTAGGAAAAGGCAAGATTACTTTTCCTGAAGCCATTTCTTTTTTAAAAACCCGACAAGGCTTGCTTGATGCGGTTGTTTTCAGCGGTGGAGAATGTTTGATGCATAAAAATAGTATGGCGCAAATAAGCGAAATTAAAAAATTGGGATTCTTAATAAAGATCGACACCAATGGTTCTAAACCTGATATTTTAAAACAATTAATCGCCGAAAATCTAATCGATTATGTGGCATTAGATTTTAAAGCGGTTCCTAACAAATTTCACCAAATCACACAATCGGATTTGTTTCCGGAATTTGAGCAATCCTTAGATATTCTTTTACAAAGCGACATCCTATTTGAAGTGAGAACCACGTATCATTCGGAGTTAATTTCAGATGAAGAAATGAATCAAATGGTTGGTTATCTTGACTCAAAAAAATATACAGGAAATTATTACATTCAATCTTTCAGAAACCATGTTGCCACGCTTGCAGATTTACCTGTTTCTGCAAGAATAAAAGAAAAAGCACTGGCATCAGCATTACATTTCAATATTGTTTTTAGAAACGGATCTTAGTTTTTTCAAAAACTCAAAAACAATCATATACAACCCAATTAAAATTCCAATGCCAAATAGGGTGAATAGGGTATAAATCCAATGAAGAGAATCTTGAAATTTACCAAATGAAATCGTGGGATTGAAAAAAGTCCAGTATCCTTTTTTGGCACCCATAAGGAGCAATGTGATCCAAAATAGTAGAAACGAGCTATGAAATATTTTGATTCCGATTTGAATATTCTTTCGTGAGCGCGTACCCAATGGATTCGTGATTTCTAATATATAAGCAATCGACGATAAAAGAATCAAAGTGTTGATGCCAATAGTTGTTCCCATCGAATGCGCCACGGTAATGTGCGTTCCGTGTGTAAACAAATTAATCGCAGGAATAGACAGCAGCAAGGCTAAAACGATATTCAAGAAAACCCAAAAATCAGCCATCATCATCAATTTATAGGCTAAAGAGAATTCGGTTTTCTTTGCTGTGGAAAGATTTTTTTTCCAATCGTAAATGATGGAGAACAGAATAATCCATTCGGTCATGCTGATTCCGTAAGCGAAATAACGAATCCAAGGTGCTGTCGGAACAATGTAAATGTGGTGCGCCCAGCCAAACATTAAATTGGTTAAACCCAGAAAATAAAAGAAAAATGCTTTTTTTGAAACCGCATAACTTTCATGACCACTAATTTTCGACATTACAAAAAGGGCTGTTCCATACACCAGCATATTCCACGAGCCTACATAAGAACCGCCCGATTTCCATTGCAATGCAATATTTTGAATAAAGTTTTCTCTGAAATATGGCAACATCCACAAATGCGCTTCGGTAAAATGATAGATCATAAAAACGATTCCGGTGGCCCACATCCAATAATAAACAGGCCAGTTTTTAAAGCTCGGCAGCATCGCTTTATAATAATGAATTCCGAATAAAATCCAACCCAAGACAATCGGGAAATAAAAATAACTCGGAAACTCTAAGTATTCTTTTCCTGCAAAATTTTTCGATAAATACGAAATAACAATACCAAATCCAGTGAAAACAAACAGCCAAAAATGCCATTTGATGAGGCTTTGATTTGCATTTTTAATATAAAAATAAATACCGCCAATGGCACTGAGTAAAATCCAGGAAATCACAAAAAAAGTATGCAACGGTCGGACTGCATGGAATGGCAAAGTCTCTTTTATGAAATCAGGAATGACATATTGAAAACCGGCAAGTAATCCGCAGAGCAATCCGAATAGTAGTGAAATTAAACCCAGTGCAATAAAATAAAAAGGATAATTATTTGCTTTCATGACCTACTTTTTTCTTTTGATTGAAACCCAACCATCTGTTTCTAATTCGGCTTCAGTATTGGGATAAAAACCCGTTTGATTGACTTCTTTAAAAAACTGAACGAGTGCTTCTTTTTCTGTGAAGTTGAAATTAAACTTCGGCATGGCTTTAACACCAGTGTTAAGCATGGCTTGTAGATAATCTTCGTTTCGATGAGCATAAACATTCGTCAAATCTGGACCAAGATAACCGCCAAGTCCGTAGAGTTGGTGGCACGAATTGCAATTGTTTTTCAACCAAAGATTTTCTCCTTGAATGGCTTTTTTAGACAAATGAATGTTGCCGTAATCCGATTTTGAAGTGTAAATAGTATAATTGTAAACTGAAAAGAGACTAAGTAATAGAAGTATTAAAATCAGATATTTTTTTGAAGCAATCAACGGAAGCATTAATTTTCAATATTAATTGTTGCACGCAATTGAACTACGCTTTTTATAGAATTTGAAATTAAACAAGCATTTTCCGATTTTTCTAAAACACGTTGCGCTTTTTCAAATTTGTCAATTTCAGGAATAGTTAAAATAGGTTTCAGTATAATCTTGGTCATTAAATATTTACCTTCAATTTTTTCTAAAATTCCTTCTGCATTGCATTCAAAAGAAATGAAATCTAATTTTGAATATGCTGCAATTGCTAGAAACGTTGTCATAAAACAGCTTATTACGGAAGCAGTAAATAAGTGTTCTGGCGACCAAATATTAGGTATCCCGTTATCAAATTCTGGAGGTGTTGCAACTTCAATTATTGTAGGCAATTCAGGCGATGACATCATTCCTTTTCTGTCATTTTCCCATTTTAAATGTATGTTGTAACTATGTTTTTCCATTTTTGATTTTATTAAATTATATTTTACAAATAGACTTTTTTTACAGTGATAAATTTATGATTACAATCATGGTTTTCCTTTTTCAGGAAATAATTATGATTAAATTGATTAGCACCAAAATTGAAATTACAGATGCTTTCCAAAACACATGCGCTTTTTTTAATTCCATAAACTGAAAAGCCACTAACAAAAATTTTAATGAAAACAAGGCCAGAATGATGATTACTTTTAACGAATGAACGATTGGTAAATTGAAAATAATAATTGTTGCTAATGTCAAAAATAATAGCAACATAAATGTTTTTGATAATTCAGTTTTCATGATTAAAAAATTAAATATAAAACAGGAAATAGAAGCAACCAAATCAAATCACACATGTGCCAAAATGTTGCGGCTGCTTCAACATCTTCGATGGTTGTTTTTGTATTGTTTCGGTTGATAATATATAAAATCACCAATCCAACCATGACATGCAACACATGAAATCCTGTTAAAAGCCAGTAAAAAGTAAAGAAAGTATTGGTATCTAATAAAAATCCAGCTTCGATTTTGGCATAATATTCAACACTTTTTAATGCAATAAATAGCAAACCACCAAGCATACCCATTTTGAATTGAAAAGAAGCTTTATTGAAATTAGTTGCCTTAAAATTATGAACCGCATTAGCAACAAAAAAGCCACTTGCGAGTAAAAAAACAGTATTTATTGTTCCAAAAGTTCTATTGAGATGCAAACTAGATTCGTGAAAAAGTTGTGGATTGTCTCTGGAACTAAATGTCAACGCAACAAGTACCATTCCAAAAGTAAAGAGTTCTAAAAAAATAATTATCCACATCAAGATTCCTCCTGGTGGATAATAAAAATTTTTGTAATTTATTTTTAGGGTTTTTATTTCCATTCTAATAATCTTTTTTCGCCATCAACTTGCTTAATATCTGTTATATCTTGCGACATTTCAATGACGCCTTTATATTTTTTTTCTGAATCGCGCACTGCAAAATAGCGGATGTATATTAATCTTTCTTTATAATTTATCCAAAAAGAAGCCTCGTTTTGTTCTCCTTTTCGGAATGCTTCTAAAATTTTTAATACCGTATCTACGCTTTTTGGAGGATGACAGAAACGAACTTCTCTTCCAATGATACCTGCACTTCTCGGAAAAACTCTTTCATCGCCTCGATTATAAAAAATCACTTTATCATTTTCATCTACATAAGTTAAGTCGATAGGTAACGTTTTGAATAGCAAATTCACTTGTTCTACAGTCATATAACCTTCGTCATAATGTGCTGCTTTTTCATTAAAAACCACATCAGTTCTTATTTCTGTATCTTGTGAAGGATGAATGTATTCGGGTTCGTTTGGGTATTTTGGAGGAGCATCGGTTAACATCCAGCCAATTTCGTCTTCTCCTTTTCGCATTACTTTCCAATCATCATCAGATAACATTTCTAACGCATTTGGAAAAAGAACGGTTTCCTCAACTTCTAATAATCTGTTAATATTTTGAACGGCTAATTCTGTATTGTGTTTTGCAGAAGTGAAATTTTTCTCTTCTATATTTTGTCTAATAATTCTAAATATTTGTCTTATAATATCATGAAATGACCACATGTTTTGTGAAGGTCCGGTCCATCCTTTTTTTTCTAAAAATGGAAAAAGTTGGTTTTCTTTACGTTCAAATCGTCTTTCAATTGTTGCTAATTGATTTAAGGCATTGTAAAATTTTTGATACTCATTTTCTATATCAATTTTGATGATTTCATCAGCTATTTTATGAATTACAGCGGTTTCGTCAAGGTAATTTTGTATCGGATGCCCTTTTATTAGAGCTATGTTTTTAAATTCTGTATCCATTTTAGTGTTGTTTTATTTTTTCATATAATTTGACCATCGATTGTAATAATTCGATTGGAGTTGTAAGAATTTGATAATGATTTTGTCCAAACATTTGCGGTAAATAATATTTTGCTTGCGCTTCGATAGCCAAAGCGTAGGAGTTTATATTTCGTTGGTTTAATTCTCGTAATGCTTGTTTTACATCATTAATTCCGTATTTACCTTCATATTTATCATAGTCGTTTGGCTTTCCGTCAGAAATGAGAATAATCCATTTGTTTTTTGTGCTTCTCGTGTCCAATCTTGCTCCGGCGTGACGCAAAGCAGTGCCAATTCTCGTATAACCAGAAGGTTCGATGGCGCCAATTTTATGTTTGGCAGTTGACCAATTTTCATCAAAATCTTTCACCGTTAAATAGGTCGAAAAATTCCGTGTTTTGGAGTAAAAACTATCAATTGAAAAATCGATATTGAATTCGTTTAATATTTCGCCAAACAAAATAGAAACCTCTTTTTCTACATCAATTACACGATTTCCTGCAGCATAACTATCACTTGATAAGCTAATGTCTAAAAGCAACAGAATGGATAAATCTTTTTCTTTTTTTCGATTTGAAAGGTAAATTTTATCGGATGGTGTTTTTTTAGAATGCACATCAACATACAAATCAGTAATGGCATCAATATCAAATTCTTCGCCTTGAGTTTGTCGTTTTTGTTGCTGCATTTTGTTGTTCAAATTTGTTAAAATCTTACGAAGATTTATAAGCGTTGAACTGTTTTTTGAAATGGTCTTTTTATAATAATTTGCGTCTGTTTTTAGTTGCGTTTTGGGGTAAACTTTGCAATAATTTTCTTTGTATTTTCGTTTGTCAAAATCCCATTCGTTATACGTAAGATGAAAACCATTGGTGTCCGTTTCGGCACTTTCTGAAATGGATGTGTTTTCAGTAAATTCCGTTTGATAAACCGAATGTGTCGTATCATCGACCCGAACGGTAAATTTCATATTGAGATCTTCAATGGCATTTTCGTGTTTTTCTAAATCGTCTGAACCATCAAAATCGCGCCAATTTCCGTTGAATTCTTCGGCGGTTTCTACTTTTTCAAAACTATGTAGTAACACATAATCTTCTTGTTGCTTTTTGTCAATTTCAACCGTAATTATTTCTTCAACGGCTTTTGCTTGTAAGGTGGTTATAATTTGTTCTGCATTGGATTTTTTGACCAAATCAGAAAAATTTTCAAGTATCGTTTCGGTGTTTACTTCCTTGTCATTTTGCATCAATTTACCATAAATCCAAGAGTAATCTGCTGGCTTTTTTGAAGTTGCGTTGAGTTCAAAATGTGTTTTTAATTCTTCATAAATTTCTTCAGCATTTGGATATTTTTGAATTAATAAATCTAAAATCTGTTGCTTTTTTTCTTCTGAAAAAACTTGGTCAGCAATCAAATTTATATTCAAGTCGGATTGCACACTCAAAAACAAAATTCTAAAAAAGTAAAGTCCTAAATTTTTCTCTTTCGTTGACAATTCATTAAAATAAATAGGAAGGAAAAAGTTGTTATTTTTATAACCACCTTCACGTTCTGCAGGGAATATTTCGATAGGATTTCCTGTAATGGCTCTTCCCAAAATAGTTAAACGCGGTTTTACATCCTTTAAGAAAACAGCATTGTTGTCTAAAAGAATTTTTTTCTTATTTCTTTTTTTGAAATATTTAGAAACGGTTCCGAAAAGTAGTTCGTCTATATCCATTTTTTAGTTAATGAGCAGCAATAAGGTAAAGTGATTTTTGGTTTATAATTGCATAACTTTTCCACTATGAATATTATATTCCATTGAAATTATTTTTGTTTTATGCGCTTTAATAATAGGGTTGTCTTCTATGATTTTTTTTGAGTGCATAATATTTGCTATTATACAAGAATTTAAATCGTTTGTATTTTTAATTTTCTTTTGTTCGTTTTCGTTTGCAATTGTTTCTATAATATTATCTATGTGTGAAAGATGCTTTTTATAGTCATCGTTTTTATCTCCTAAATACGCTTTTATTGCGCCACATTCCGTATGGCCTAAAATAATAACTAATTTAGTGTCAAGATGTTCTATTGCATACTCAATACTTCCCATATCAATATCTGAAATTAGATTTCCAGCATTCCTAATTACAAACAAATCTCCAATTCCTTGGTCAAAAAGTATTTCAGGCGACACTCTACTATCTGAACACGTTACAATTACAGCAAATGGATGCTGACTATTCTGATTTTTTAGTACCGCATTTAAGTTCTGATGTGGATGGGTTGATTTTTCATCTAAAAACCTTTTATTTCCCGTAAGCAAAAATTCTAATAAATCCTGCTCTTTATTTACCTCTTCTTCATAAGATGTTTGATTTTGACAACCAAAAAATATTACAAAAAGCATTGCAATTACTATTTTTTTCATCCTCATTTATTTTTTGATGTTAGTTTTACTAAAACTTAAATCGCTTTAAAACGATAAAAAATTATATCATCAAATCGCACAAATCCTTTAACGATTGAACGGTTTGCAAATCATCGGTAAGCGGTTCAACGATTGCAATGTGAGTAGAAAGCCGTTTAGGTAATCCGCTATTAATTAATGTTGCAGCGTTTACTAAAAGGCGTGTAGAAACGGTTTCGGTCAATCCAAGTTCGGTTAGATTTCTAATTTTAGTACCGATTGCCACTAGTTTTTTTGCATTATCAGCATCAATTTTAGTTTCATTGATAAGAATTTCTATTTCTTGTTTTGCTTCTGGATAATCAAACGAAAGTGCCGAAAAACGTTGTTTTGTTGACGGTTTCAATTCTTTAAATCCACGTTGATAACCTGGATTGAAAGATGCTACAAGCATAAAATCTTCGTGTGCTTTTATGGTAATTCCTAATTTGTCAATAAACAATTCTCGGCGATGATCGGTTAGCGAATGTATTGCCACAATCACATCAGGACGAGCTTCTGCAATTTCATCTAAATAAATAATAGCACCTTCTTTTACGGCTAGTGTCATTGGTCCGTCAACCCAAACAGTCTCTGCACCTTTGATGATAAATCGTCCAATTAAATCGGTTGAAGATGTTTCTTCGTGGCAGGCAATTGTAATTAGTTTTTTATCCAATTTATGCGCCATATATTCAATAAATCTAGATTTTCCAGTTCCAGTTGGACCTTTTAGTAGCAACGGAATTTTATTGGAATAGGTGTGAGAAAAAATTTCTTCTTCTTTTCCGATGGCATGATAATATGGAATAGTTTGTGTCATTTTAATGAATAATTATAGTTTCTCTTCAACTTTAT
>CAIJFC010000012.1 GCA_903819815.1 uncultured Bacteroidota bacterium | reverse complement strand
GTTGCCTCTTTATGGCGTCTACTTTTATCGATTGTAATTTTATCAAATGCAATTTTAATGGCGCTAAAATCAATCATACTTCCTTAAGAACGGTTCATTTTAATAAATGTAAAATTAGTGATGTGAATTTTGCCATGATTGACAAATTTATCTTCGAAATACACTTTAAAGACTGCATTTTAGACTTTTCAAAATTTTATGCGCTGAAGATGAAAGGCTTTACATTTACCAATACAAGTCTTGTAGCCGTTGACTTTATGGGGTCTGATTTAAGTGAAGTAGTGTTTGAAAACTGCGATTTGTACCGAAGTGAGTTTGACAAAGCCAACGCTTCAAAAACTAATTTTAAAACCAGCTTCAACTATACCATTAATCCAGAAAGTACTAAGATAAAGAAAGCTATTTTTTCTCTTGAAGGATTAAAAGGATTGCTTTACAAATATGATATTATTGTAAAATAGTTAGCTTAGTTTCTTTAGCATTTTGAAATCTTCCATAAGATAGCCATAATCCAATTCGACATCTTCTTCACCAATACACTCAAAATCTAATTTTGTGTAAAAATCAAAGGCTTTATTAAACCGATTTACATTCAGTGAAATACCATTTTGATTCAATTGGCGTGCTATTTTTTCAATTTCAGAAATTAGTAATTTCCCCGCTCCTTTTCCTTGAGATTCAGGAAGAAGGTATATTTTGTGTAAACGAACGATTTTATCCCCTAAGTAATCAGGTTCATAGGAAGCAAATCCGAAGCAAGTTTCATTTTCCTTAGCCAATAAAAAGTGATGGTTGTTATGAATTAAATTATCAGTTAGTGTGGCATCACTATAGAATTTCTCTAACATGTATTCCAGTTGTACTTTTGAAACTATTGCCCCATAAGTACTAGGCCAGGTAGTATAAGCAATTTCTCGTATCGTTTTAAAATCAGAGGAATTGGCTATAGAAATTTCTATCATTTTTGGAAATGGTATAAGGTTTATCCGTGTATGGTTTCGCGTTTTCCATAATTTTCAATTATAGAAGCTTCAAATTCAAGCCATTCGCGCCATCTTTTTTCAACGTCAATTCCTTGTCCATATTTTCTGGCATAGGTAATAAAAGTAGTGTAATGTCCGGCTTCGCTTTCCATTAAATCTCTGTAAAAATTCGACAATTCTTCATCGTTAATATTTTCAGAAAGTACTTTGAAACGCTCGCAACTTCTAGCTTCAATCATCGCGGAAAACAACATGCGTTCAACAAATCATGATACACGACTTCCGGTATTGCTTTTTTTCATGTATTGTGCCAATTCACCAACATATTCATCTTTGCGTTCTCTAGCAAGTGTCAAACCACGCTTTTTGATGATATTGTGAACCATTTCAAAGTGTTCAATTTCCTCTTTGGCTAAAGCCAACATATCCGTAACTAAATCGGGATATTCAGAATTTATGGTGATAATAGTAATTGCGTTAGAAGCTGCTTTTTGTTCGCACCAAGCGTGGTCAGAAAGAATTTCTTCAATATTGGTTTCCACAATATTTACCCATCTTGGATCGGTAGGTAATTTTAATCTTAAAACGGACATATATTTTAGTTTAAAGTTTAAGGTTCAAAGTTTATTCAATAAACCTTAAACATCAAGCTGTTTTTTATTAGAATACGAACATTGCTCTTTCGCCCATCATTTCGTTAACTTCATCTGCAACCTGCTCAATTACAGCTTCATCGGTATGATTCATTAAAACTCTGTCGATTAATTCCACGATAGTTTCCATATCACTTTCTACTAATCCACGGGTGGTAATTGCAGGTGTTCCAACTCTAATTCCAGAAGTTACAAATGGGGATTTATCATCAAATGGAACCATGTTTTTGTTTACAGTAATTTCTGCTTTCACTAAAGCGTTCTCCGCTTCTTTACCCGTAATATTTTTATTTCTAAGGTCAATTAACATCATGTGATTGTCTGTTCCTCCAGAAATTAAATGGTAATCTCTTTTTACAAATGCTTCCGCCATTGCTTTTGCATTTTTTTGAACTTGAAGCGTATATCTGAAAAACTCATCTGTTAAAGCTTCACCAAATGCGACTGCTTTGGCAGCAATAATGTGCATTAATGGGCCTCCTTGATTTCCTGGGAATACGGCTAAATCTAGTAAAGAAGACATCATTCTAATTTCTCCTTTTGGAGTGGTTAATCCAAATGGATTTTCAAAATCTTTACCCATTAATATCAATCCACCTCTAGGACCACGAAGGGTTTTGTGGGTAGTTGTAGTTACAATATGGCAATGAGGAATAGGATCGTTCATTAAACCTTTTGCGATTAATCCGGAAGGGTGAGATATATCGGCTAATAAAATAGCTCCAACGCTATCAGCGATTTTTCTAAAACGCTCAAAATCCATGTCTCTACAATAAGCTGAAGCTCCTGCGATGATTAATTTTGGTTGTTCTTTAGTAGCAATTTCTTGAATTTTATCATAATCAAAACGGCCTGTTTCTTTTTCAACTCCATAAAAAGACGGAGTATACAAACGTCCTGAGAAGTTTACAGGAGATCCGTGAGTTAAATGCCCACCGTGTGACAAATCGAAACCTAAAATTTTATCACCTGGTTTCAAGCAAGCATGATAAACAGCTGTATTTGCTTGTGATCCTGAGTGCGGTTGAACGTTAGCATATTCTGCTCCAAAAAGCGCTTTGGCTCTGTCAATAGCAATTTGTTCAACTACATCTACTACTTCACAACCTCCATAATATCTTTTCCCTGGGTATCCTTCTGCATATTTATTGGTCAAACAAGAGCCTGCAGCTTCCATTACTTGGTCGCTTACAAAATTCTCTGATGCGATAAGCTCAATTCCGTGAATTTGTCTGTCTTGTTCTTCTAAAATTAGGTCGAAAATTTCGTTGTCGTGTTGCATTTTATAGTAGTTGTTAAATTTAACGCAAATTTACAAAAAAAAGGTTTGTATAAATTCTAGTTTATAATATATTTGGTACATATTTTTCAACAAACTAATCAACATAAAGATGCCAATTACAGCAAACGATCCTAATAGAAAATCATGGTTAGAAGTAGCCAATGACAGCGATTTTCCAATTCAAAATATTCCTTTTGGAGTTTTCCTAACTCGAGAAAATGTAGTAACTGTTGGAACTAGAATTGGTAACTACGCAATAGATTTAGGAGCTTTACAGCAATTAAATTATTTTGAAGACATTGAACTTACCGATGATATGTTCATGCAAGACACGCTGAACGATTTTATTTCTGATGGTAAAAAAACGTGGCGATTGGTGCGAAATAGAATAGCAGCTATTTTTGATGCTAAAAATCCAAAGCTGCGTGACAACGAAAAACATAGAAAAGTTGTTATATTCAATATTGACGAAGTAGAAATGCAATTACCGGTATTAATTGGTGATTACACTGATTTTTATTCAAGTAAAGAGCACGCTACGAACGTTGGAAAGATGTTCCGTGATCCTGAAAATGCTTTATTACCCAACTGGTTGCATTTACCTGTAGGATATCACGGTCGTAGTTCATCGATAATACCTTCTGGAATTCCAGTTCACCGCCCCATGGGACAAACTTTGCCAGCTGGAGAAACGTCTCCTGTTTTCGGACCTTCACGTTTGATAGATTTCGAATTGGAAACTGCATTTATTACTACTGATGTAAATGTGATGGGTGAGAATATCCCTATTCATGAAGCCGAAGATTATATTTTCGGGATGGTTTTATTGAATGATTGGAGCGCTCGTGATATTCAAAAATGGGAATATGTTCCACTTGGACCCTTTTTAGCAAAGAATTTTGCTTCTTCAATTTCTCCATGGATTGTTACTATGGATGCTTTAGAACCTTTTAGAACGAAGAGTCCAAAGCAAGAGCCAACACCTTTAACGTATTTACAACAAAAAGGTAAAAACGCTTTTGACATCAATTTGGAAGTGGCTATCCAACCCGAAAAAGGAAAATCGACTGTGGTTTCAAGAACCAATTTTAAATACATGTATTGGACTATGAGTCAGCAGTTAGCGCACCATACCTCCAATGGATGTCGAGTAAATTCAGGAGATATGATGGGATCGGGAACTATTTCAGGACCTACTCCAGATAGTTTTGGATCAATGTTAGAATTGACTTGGGGTGGAAAAAATCCTATCAAATTAAAAGATGGAACGGAAAGAAAATTTATCAATGATTATGATACAGTTATCATGACTGGATTCTGTCGAAATTCAAATGTAAGAATTGGTTTTGGAGAAGTTTCTAGCCAGCTTTTACCACCATTTGTAAGAAAATAAACTATTTTGAAATATTAAAAAAAAAACAATTGAATTACTAATTATATCGGAAAATGTAGTAAAATATTAAATTAAAAAACCGCTGATTATTTGATAATTAGCGGTTTATTTTTTTTATTTTGTGACCTTGACTGGATTCAAACCAGTAACCTCTTGAGCCGTAATCAAGTGCGCTATTCAGTTGCGCCACAAGGCCATTTTGTGGGTGCAAATATAGGTATTAAAGTCTAATTTGCAAATGTATTTTTAAATAAATCAATTTTGAGATTTTGAAAAACTACATTAGTCTAATGCTCTTACAGTTACGTAATAGCGGTAGGCGATTAGTGCTTTTTGCCAATTTTTAGCTTTGGTAACATCCAATCTTTGCTTTGTTAAACTCGGTAAAACGAGTTGGTTTATTTTGGCTAGGATTTTAAACATTTTAGTACTCTTTTTCTTGTTTATCGTTTGCTATGGCAAAATTCCTAGATTTTTTTTCATAGGTAGCATACGATTTATCGCTAGGATTTACAATTACAGTTTTGATTGTAATTTCGTCACCTACTTTAAAGCTCTTTGCAACCATTTGATAATCAAGTAGAAAATCACCGCAAAAGTAATTTCCGTTTTCATCAATTTCTATAATTCCTGTGTGTATTCCTTTGGCCATGATGATATATTGTTATTTAATTATGCAAAAATAGTTATTTCCTTTTGATATTAACGAATTACATGAGTTTCTAATTTTAATTGTTTTTGAATCCAAATACAACTAAATGCTGCTAGAATACCAAAACCACCCATTACAAACCAGTTCCATTGGTAACCAAAATGTCCGATAATTTCCATTCCCAATTTGGAACTTACTATATGCGCAGTGCTGAAACTCATGGTATAAATTGCCATATAACGACCTTCATGTCCCGCTGGTGCTCGGCTTAACGCAAATGCATTAGAAAATGGAAAAGAGAAAACTTCTCCTATGGATACAAAAATCATACTTATTACAAGAATTCCAGCCCAAATATTAATCAATAATAAATAGAAACCCATAGCCATTAATAGCGTTCCCCAAAGAATAATTTTTAATTTCTGGACTTTTTTTCTTTCAAAATAACTTACTACTGGCATTTCTAGAGCGAAAATTAGCAACCCATTTAAGGTCATTAAAAGCCCGGTTTCAAATTCGGTTAAACCAAATCTTTCATGGTGGTATAATGGTAAGGTGGTAAACAATTGAAAGAAAATCATTGCGGTTACAAAACTTACAAATAGAAATACCCAAAAGATTTTGTCTTTAAAAACGGATATTCTTTTAGACTCGTCAATTTTTGAAGTTTCGCTTATTGGTTTTTTCTTTTCTTTTACCAATAATGCAAACAATCCGATTGCCAAAATACAAGTTAAACCGTCCACCCAAAAAAGCCCGCGATAGCCAATAGCCATTATAATAAGCCCACCTAATGCGGGTCCTGCAGCAAAACCAAGGTTTACAGCTATTCGAACCAAAGTAAGTGCACGAGTTCTATTTTCAGGTTTTGAATAGGCACCAAGCGATACAAACATAGCGGGACGAAACATATCGGCAATAACCATAATACTGAACATTCCAATGCATAATCCTACAAATGAAGTTACAAATTGAAGTAATAAAAATCCAATTCCGCTTGTGAATAAACTAAATATCATGATTTTATAAAAACCTATTTTATCAGATAATTTTCCACCTAACCAGGAACCTAACATGGATCCAAATCCAAAGGAAACCATAATCCAACCTACTTGACTGTAGGAAAAGTGCAAATTTTCTTTAAGGTATTTCGATAAAAATGGAAGAACCATGGTGCCTGCTCGATTGATGAAGGTAATTATCGCAAGTATCCAGATTTCTCTAGTAAAACCCTTGAAGTTGTTTATATATCGATAAAAAGCAGTTTTTAACATGGAAGATCATTGAATTTACAAATGTAATAAACTTTGTGGCATTGCATGGTTGTCATTTTGTAACTTTTAAACTAATTTTGCAATAAAGATATAAGATGAAAAAAGTAATATTTTTGGTGTTGTTTTTTATTTCTGTTGGTGGTTTTTGTCAAGTTAAATTTAATTTTTTGGTAGTTGAAAAATTTCAAAAAGAGCTAAATACGGAATTCGCATCAAAAGAGCAAAGTCCTTTAACAGATGAAGATAGAGTTGTTTTTGAAAAATTGGATTTTTTTCCAATCAATAAAAAGTATTTCGTTATTGCAAAATTTACAAGAACTGATAGCGAAATGCCTTTTGAAATGAAAACCACAAAAGAACGACGACCGATATATGTAAAGTATGGCGAATTAGCATTTAGGATAGATGAAAAACCGTTTAAATTAAACCTATATAAAAACATTGAACTTTCTAAAAAAGAGGAATATAAAGACTATTTGTTTTTGCCATTTTCAGATAATACAAACGGGAATGAAAGTTATATTGGTGGTCGCTATATTGATATGAAAGTACCAAAAGGCGATACAGTTGCCATAGACTTTAATTTGGCTTACAACCCTTATTGTGCATATAATTATAAATATTCATGCCCTATTGTTCCGCTTGAAAACGATTTGAAAATTGAAATACTTGCTGGGGTGAAAAAATTTCACAACTAATGAATTTTTTCAATTTACATACGCATCAATCTTCAATTCAGGTAGATGTTTTGGAATTAGTGAATCAATATCCGCAGGAATTTGACGCATCAATTCCAAATTATTCTATTGGAATTCATCCTTGGCATATCGTTGAAGATAAGATAGATGAGGATTTATCAATTATTGAAAGTAAGCTAAAAGACGAAAAGTGTCTTGCTATTGGCGAATGTGGATTGGATAAAAGAATTGAATATCCAATCGCTTTGCAGCAAATGGTTTTCGAAAAACAATTGGCTTTAGCCGAAAAATATAGAAAACCAGTTGTTATTCATTGCGTTGCAGCTTTTCAGGAAGTAATTGCAACAAAAAAGAAAATGGCTATTTCAGTTCCAATGATTATTCATGGATTTTCAAAAAACAAGGAAACTGCGGAGCAATTGATTGCCAATGGATTTTATATTTCATTTGGTAAATACTTGCTAAGAAATCCTGAATTAGAATTGGTTTTTAAGAGTATTCCCAAGGAGCGTTTGTTTTTGGAAACGGATACAATAGAAGAAGGAATAGCCGCTGTTTATGAATTAGCTGCAAGATATAAAAACATAGAAATGGGAGAAATGAAGGCAATAATTAATGCTAATTTTGATACTGTTTTTAAATAAAATCAAACACGAATTACACGAATTACCACTAATTGATTAGTGAAATTAGTGTTTAAAAATAAATAGGAAGCAACGCTTCGAAGAAATATATAAAAGATAATATAATGGCAGAATGGACAGAACGAGCAGAATTATTGTTCAAAGCAGAGGGATTAACTAAGTTAAAAAACGCAAATGTTTTGGTAGTAGGATTAGGTGGAGTGGGTTCTTTTGCTGCCGAATTTTTGGCGAGAGCAGGAGTAGGGAAAATGACTATTGTTGATGGGGATGTTGTAGATATCACTAATATTAACAGACAATTGCCTGCGTTGCATTCAACCGTTGGTCAACCTAAAATCACTGTCGTTGGCGATCGATTAATGGATATTAATCCTGAATTAAAACTGTCACGTATTCAAGAATTCCTTTCACCAGAACGGGCTTTTGAAATTGTAACCGATGAATTCGATTATGTTTTGGATTGTATCGATAGCGTAACACCAAAACTAAATTTGATTATTGGTGCCAAGCGAAAAAGAGTGAAAATAATTTCCAGTATGGGAGCAGGTGGAAAAATGGAAGCTTCCAAAGTAAAAGTGGCTGATATTACCAATACCGTAAATTGTTTTTTGGCGAAAACAATAAGAAGACGTTTGAAAGAAGTGAAAATTGATAAATTGAAAGTTGTTTTTTCTTCAGAAATTCAAGACGAAGCAAGTTTGAAAATGACTGATGGAAGTAATTACAAAAAATCATTTTATGGAACCAACAGTTACATGCCAGGATTATTTGGCTTGTATGCTGCTGAAACCGTTATTCGATATTTGCTGAAAAAAGAATAAATTTATTTTATCAAGATAGTACCCAACCTAACACCCAACACCCAACACCTAAAATGATACAAACAGTAATTTTCGATATGGATGGCGTAATTGTAGACACAGAACCCGTTCATAGGTATGCTTATTTCCAACACTTTTCGGAGTTAAATATTGAAGTTACTGAAGAATTATTTACTTCTTTCACTGGGAATTCAACTCGAAATGTATTCCAAAGAGTGAAAACAATTTTCAATTTAGAGGATGATGTTGAAGAATTGATTTTGAGGAAACGATCTCTTTTTAATGATTCTTTTGATCACAAAGAAGATTTAGAGTTATTGGAAGGTGTCGAAAAATTAATTAAAGACTTGCACAAAAATGGAATGCAGTTGATATTGGCTTCATCGGCATCAAAAGTTACAATTGAACGTGTTTTTCGACGTTTTGAATTACATCCGTATTTCACTCACATCGTTAGCGGAGAAGATTTTCCAAAATCCAAACCACATCCTGCAATTTTTGAATTTGCCGCTTCATTATCAATAGCCCCAAAGGAAAACTGCATCGTTATTGAAGACAGTACCAACGGTGTTTTAGCAGCAAAAGCGGCTGGAATATTTTGTATTGGTTATAATAGTATTCATTCTAAACTTCAAGATTTATCAAAGGCGGATACCGTTATTAATCATTTTGATGAATTAAATTATACTATAATTTCAGAATTGTAATAGGTTATCCGACAGCTTCTTTGAATACCCTAAGGCATCTTTCACGAGCAAACTTATGGTCTACAATGGGTTGTGGGTATGTAAAATCTTGCAATTCAGGAACCCATTTTTTGATGTAAATTAAATCTTTATCAAACTTTTTGATTTGCTCTGTTGGATTGAAAATTCTAAAATAGGGAGCAGCGTCAACGCCACTTCCAGCAGCCCATTGCCAATTTCCAACATTACTAGATTGTTCGTAATCTAAAAGTTTGGTTGCAAAATAGGTTTCTCCCCAACGCCAATCAATTAGTAAATGCTTGCATAAAAAACTGGCAACAACCATTCTCACTCGATTGTGCATGTGCCCCGTAGCATTTAATTCTCGCATTCCAGCATCTACAAAGGGATAACCCGTTTTTCCTTCGCACCATTTTTGAAATTCAACTTCGTTGTTATTCCATTTTATAGCGTCATATTTTGGTCGAAAACTTTTGGTATTGGTATGAGGAAAATGCCAAAGTATTTGCATGAAAAATTCTCGCCAAATCAATTCATTTAGAAATGTTTCCTTTTTTTGCGATGCCGCTGTAGCAACTATTTTTCGAATGCTGACAGAGCCAAAACGCAAATGAGTTCCAATCATTGAAGTTCCAGCAAGAGCAGGGAAATTTCGTGTATCTTCATAATTTGAAATTAATTTTTCAGAATTATTATAATGAGCAACTTTAATTTTGGATTGCTCAAAACTGATGTCGTTCAAACTTAAGAAAGGGTAGGAGTGATAGGCAATTTTTTTCAGTAATTTCTCCGATTCAAAGTGTTCTAATTTTGTTTTTTGAAATAAGTCTTTCCATTTCCTTGAAAATGGGGTAAAAACTACATAAGGAGTTTGGTCGTCTTTTACGACTTCACTTTTTTCAAAAATAACTTGGTCTTTAAATGTTTTAAAGGCTATGTTTTTTGATGCTAATAAAGAAGTGATTGCTTCGTCTCGCTCTTTAGCATACGGTTCATAATCGTGATTGGTATAGAGTGTTTCAATATTATTTTCGGAGATTAATTTATCAATAATAGTCAATGGATCTCCATAAAAAACGGCTAAATTTTTACCGAATTTTTGCAATTCCATATCGATATAATCCAATCTCTCATGAATAAAACTGACACGAGCGTCGTCTTTTGGGAGTTCCTCTAAAATATTTTTATCAAATATAAATAGTGGTAAAACTTCAGAATTACTATTCAAAGCTTCAAAAAATCCTTTGTTGTCATCGACTCTTAAATCTCGTCTAAACCAAAATATATTCATTTTAAAGTTTTTTAAATTCCCCAAAAAGTTCGATTAATTTCTTTCTTCGGTAGTCAAATATTTCGTTTAATTTTGGTTTAACCAATATTGGATGAACCATTTGACCTAGAATTCCCATTGGGATTTTATAATCAATAATATCTTCCATTTCTACGCCTCCAGGAATTTCTTTGATGAAATGTTTGTGATGCCAAAGCGAATAAGGTCCAAATCGTTGTTCGTCAACAAAATACTTTTTATCAATAACATGAGTAATTTCAGTAACCCATTTAGTTGGAATTCCTAGAATTGGAGTTACAATATATTGTATAATTTGACCTGCAAACATCGGTCTGTCGTCCCCAGAAAGAGTTATAAATCCCATGTAATCAGGAGTTATGACTTTTAAATTTTTAGGATTTGACAAAAATTCCCAAGCTTCATCGATTGAAATTGGTAAATTCTGTTTTGCGTGATACGTATATATTTTCATAATTAAATTTCTGCAAAATTACGATTGTTTATCTTTTAAAAGAATAGGTTAAACAATTTATTTTTAAAATATATTTTAATTTTTTATTTTTACAAAATTGAATTCGTAAATTTGAAAAAATTAAAAAATAAAAATCATGAAAAAAATTATTTTTCTAGTAGCACTTTCATTAAGTTCTTTGACTTTTCAGTCGCAAATATTAACGCCTCAACCAAGCCCTAAATGTGTTTTTAATCAAATGGTTGGTTTAACCGATGTAGAAGTTGAATATTCTCGTCCAGGAGTTAAAGGTAGAAATATCTTTGGTGATTTAGTTCCCTTTGGAAAAGTATGGAGAACAGGAGCCAATTCAAATACTACAATCAGTTTTAGTGAAGATGTACTAATTGACGGTAAAACCTTGAAAAAAGGTAAGTATGCTTTATATACTATTCCAAAAGTGGAAAGCTGGGATATTTTTTTCTATTCTAAAACTGACAATTGGGGAAATCCTGAAGTTTGGGATGAGTCAGATGTTGCCCTTCGTGCTAGTGTAGTTCCTCAAATGTTAAATAAAAACGTAGAGAATTTAACTATTGATATTAATAATTTAGATAACAATTTTGGTTATTTAAATATTAGCTGGGATAAAACTATAGCTTCATTAAAATTTGAGGTTCCTACTCAAAAAATGGCCATGGCAAGTATAGATAAAATCATGGCCGGACCTTCAAGTGGTGATTATTTTTCCGCGGCTCAATTTTATTTACAATCCAATGGTGATTTAACAAAAGCACTTACTTATGTAAATAAAGCATTGGAATTAAATAAAGCAACTCCTTATTGGTACACCAAATTAAAATCACTAATTCAAGCAAAATTAGGTGATAAAAAAGGAGCAATTGAAACGGCTAAAATTTCATTGGCTTCAGCTAAAGAAGCAAAAAATAATGATTACGTGAAGATGAATGAGGATAATATTGCTGAATGGAGTAAGAAATAATTCGTCTTTTAATTACAATTTTAAACACCTAAATTTACGCTAAAATTTAGGTGTTTTTTTTATTCAATTCCTTTATCTTTGAAGGAAATTTATTTATCAAATGAAATTTAAGAATTCGGTATTACTATTCATATTGCTCATTTCTTTTACAATGAAAGCTTCTTTTATTTTGCTTCCAATGGATGAAACTACCCAGCAAAATCATTTAAAAGCTTATGGAATTACCTATTGGTGTTTGGACAAAAAATACAAAGCCAGTTGGCTATTAAATTACAGAGGCGGTTCTTTTTTATTGCCTGATGTTGAAGAAATCCGTAAAGAATGCCAAATTCGCGGAGTTAGTTTTGAAGTGCTTTCAGACGCAGAAACGAATTCAATTCTGAACGATATTTCAAGTCCATCTCAAAATATGGAAAATGTAATTTTGGAAAAAGCACCAAAAATTGCCGTTTATACTCCAAAGGGAAAACAACCATGGGACGATGCGGTAACTATGGTTTTAACTTATGCTGAAATTCCTTTTACACCTATTTATGATGAAGAGGTTTTGTCCGACGGATTGTTACTTTACGATTGGTTGCATTTACATCATGAAGATTTTACGGGACAATATGGTAAGTTTTTTGGTGCCTACAGAAATACGCCTTGGTATATTGAGCAAAAAATTGATGCGGAGAAACTAGCCGCTAAACTAGGTTATAATAAGGTTTCAGAAGAGAAATTAGCGGTAGCCAAAAAAATTAGAGATTTTGTGATTGGTGGCGGGTTTATGTTTGCCATGTGTTCTGCCACCGATAGTTTTGACATCGCCTTATCTGCTGAAGGAGTTGATATTTGCGAGCCAATGTTTGATGGTGACCCCAGTGAAGGTAGTTATCAATCACGAATTGATTATTCCAAAACATTTGCTTTCAAAGATTTTATTTTAGATAGGAAACCAGAACATTATGAATTTTCATCAATTGATATGACTGAAAAACGGATGCTTCCAATGGAGAAAGATTATTTTACTTTGATGGAATTTTCAGCAAAATGGGATGTTATTCCAAGTATGTTATGTCAAAATCATACCCAATTAGTGAAAGGTTTTATGGGGCAAACTACTGCTTTTACTAGAGATCAAATTAAATCTAACGTTTTAGTTTTAGGTGAAAATGCTTTAAATAGTGAAGCGAGGTACATCCATGGTCAAAAAGGGAAGGGCTTTTTCACCTTTTTTGGAGGTCATGATCCAGAGGATTACCAACATATGGTAGGAGACGAACCAACAGTGTTAGATTTACATCCAAACTCTCCTGGATTCCGTTTAATATTAAACAACGTGTTATTTCCTGCAGCCAAGAAAAAGAAACAGAAGACGTAATGTATAGATAACAAAAAACCATTCTTTCGAATGGTTTTTTTATAGTAAGTAAGTTCAAATATAGTTTATAAAACGTTTATTTTACTTTATTAAGTACAGCTTTAAAAGCAACTGGATGATTCATCGCTAAATCGGCAAGAACTTTTCTGTTCAATTCGATGTTATTAGCTTTTAGTTTTCCAATTAATTGAGAATAAGACATTCCTTCTAATCTAGCTCCAGCGTTAATACGTTGAATCCATAAAGCACGGAAATTTCTTTTATTCACTTTTCTGTCACGGTAAGCGTAGCACATAGCTTTCTCTACCGCGTTTTTCGCAACTGTCCAAACGTTTTTACGTCTTCCAAAGAAACCTTTGGCTTGCTTCATTATTTTTTTTCTTCTTGCTCTTTTAGCAACTGAATTTACCGATCTTGGCATAATTTTACTGTTTTTTTTGTAGCAGGCGTCCCGAATTTAATCAAGGGAACTTAAAGGCCCTACTCCAAGGTTATTAAATTTAATTTTAACCTAAAGAAATCTAATGCAATATGCTTTAAGCTTTATGCCTAAAGTCTATAGCTTTTTTTAGATAATTCTTAATTGTTGTTTGATGCTTTTCATATCTGTTTTGTGAACTAGCGCTGAGTGTGTCAAAGCTAATTTACGTTTTTTAGATTTTTTAGTCAAAATATGACTTTTAAAAGCATGCTTTCTTTTAATCTTTCCAGAACCAGTAACTTTAAATCGTTTCTTGGCGCTAGATTTGGTTTTCATTTTAGGCATTTTTCCTAGTGTTTAATTTATTCTTACTTACTTATTTTTAAAAAGCGTTAAGCTTTAGGCTTTAGGCATTAAGCAAAGCTATTATTAACTCGGCTTATTGCTTTTAGCTTATTGCTTATTGCAAATATTTATTTCTTCTTCTTCGGAGCTATAAAAATAATCATTCTCTTTCCTTCCAAAACTGGCATCGATTCTACTTTGCCATATTCTTCTAAATCGGTTGCTAATCTTAAAAGCAAGATTTGACCCTGGTCTTTATAGATTATTGATCGTCCTTTAAAAAACACGAAAGCTTTTAATTTTGCGCCGTCTTTCAAAAACTTCTCCGCATTTTTTCTTTTAAATTCATAATCATGTTCATCTGTTTGTGGTCCGAAACGAATTTCTTTAACCACAACTTGAGTAGATTTTGCTTTCAATGCCTTTTCTCGCTTCTTTTGTTCGTATATGAATTTTTTATAATCCATAATCTTACAAACAGGTGGTTCAGCATTTGGTGAAATTTCAACTAAATCTAATTCAAATTCATCCGCTAAACGCAAAGCTTCTGAAAGTTTAAAAACTCCAGGCTCAATGTTTTCTCCAACAAGCCTTACTTCTTGAACTCCACGAATAAGATTGTTTATTCTGTGGGCGTCTTTCTTTTCTACTCGAGGTTGATATCCTCTGTTGTTTCTTATTGCTATGACTTTATAATTTAAGTTAAACTGTAAATACTTTTAATGTTTTGTTGATTTCTTCATTCACAATTGAAGCAAATTCTTCAATTGTAACGCTAATATTGCCTTTTCCTTCCTGTCCGTGACGACGTATTGAAATGGTTCCGTTTTTCTCTTCTTCCTCGCCTACAATCAACATATACGGGGTTTTTTGCATTTCAGCATCTCTAATTTTCTTGCCTATAGTCTCATTTCTGTTGTCTACAAGGGCGCGAATTTCGTGATTTTCTAGCAGATTTAAAACTTTTTTCGCATAATTTTCATATTTCTCGCTTAAAGATAATATAATTGCCTGTTCTGGCATCAACCAAAGTGGGAAATTTCCAGCGGTATGTTCTAATAAAATGGCTATAAATCTTTCCATAGATCCAAAAGGTGCTCTGTGAATCATTACCGGTCTATGCAACTCATTATCAGAACCTTTATAAGTCAATTCAAAACGCTCAGGCAAATTATAATCTACTTGAATTGTTCCCAATTGCCATTGTCTTCCCAAAGCATCTTTAACCATGAAATCCAACTTTGGACCATAAAATGCGGCTTCGCCATATTCTACTACCGTATTTAAGCCTTTATCTGCAGCAGCATTAATGATCGCATTTTCTGCTTTCTCCCAATTTTCATCAGATCCAATGTACTTATCTCTATTTTCTTTATCTCGTAATGAAATTTGCGCGGTGAAATTTTCAAATCCTAAAGAACTGAAAACGTACAATACCAAATCAATTACTTTCTTAAACTCTTCATCCAATTGTTCAGGCGTACAAAATATGTGCGCATCATCCTGAGTAAATCCTCGAACACGCGTCAAGCCATGCAATTCACCACTCTGCTCATATCTGTAAACCGTCCCAAATTCAGCATATCGCTTAGGTAAATCTTTATAGGACCAAGGTTTTGTATTATAAATTTCGCAGTGGTGAGGACAGTTCATTGGTTTCAACAAAAATTCTTCTCCATCCGCTGGAGTTGAAATCGGCTGAAAACTATCCGCTCCGTATTTAGCATAATGACCCGAAGTAACATACAATTCTTTTTGACCAATATGTGGCGTAATTACTTGCTCGTAACCTGCTTTTTTCTGTGCTTTTTTCAAAAACTGCTCCAATCTATCTCTCAATGCAGCACCTTTTGGCAACCACAATGGCAATCCTTGTCCCACTTTTTGTGAAAATGCAAACAATTCCAATTCTTTTCCTAATTTTCTATGATCACGTCGTTTTGCCTCTTCAAGCAATTCTAAATATTCGGTTAGGTCTTTTTGCTTTGGAAACGAAGTTCCATATACACGGGTCAATTGCTTGTTTTTCTCATCGCCTCGCCAGTAAGCACCGGCAACACTCATCACTTTCATCGCCTTGATAATTCCAGTATTTGGAATATGACCACCACGACACAAATCGGTAAAAGTAGCATGATCACAAAAAGTAATCGTGCCATCTTCCAAATTCGAAATCAATTCCGTTTTATAAACATTATCTTTATAAACTTCCAATGCTTCCGCTTTTGAAACAGGACGCAACTTAAATTCGTGTTTTTCTCTTGAAATTTCCAAAACGCGATCTTCAATTTTCTTAAAATCAGCATCGGTAATCTTATGATCTTCAAAATCAACATCATAATAAAACCCATTATTAATAGCAGGTCCAAGAGTTAATTTAATTCCTGAATACATTTCTTCCAAAACTTGCGCCATAACGTGAGACGTAGAATGCCAGAAAGCCTTCTTCCCGTTTTCGTCATTCCAAGTGTATAATACAAGTGCACCGTCTGTCGTTAATGGGGTAGAGGTTTCAATCGTCGTACCGTTAAAAGCTGCAGAAATAACATTTCTTGCAAATCCTTCACTAATATTTATCGCAACATCCATCGGCGTAGCACCGATTTCAAATTCCTTAACAGACCCATCGGGCAAAGTAATCTTAATCATTTTTTTAAATTTGTGAACGCAAATATAAGCGTTTACTAAAAACCTCACAATATATATAGGTAACTAATTGCAAAATTGCCGTAATTTGATCAACTAATTCTAATATTCCGAAGCCATTTCCGGCTTTCCCCGTCAAGCCCTTGTTAAAAAAACTCGTTTATGCTAGTGTAAAAAGGAGCTTTTTTCAGTCGCTCTTTTTCCCCTGCAAAACTATGTTTTTTTTTCTTCGGGGCTTTTGGTTCACTCCGG
>CAIJFC010000011.1 GCA_903819815.1 uncultured Bacteroidota bacterium | reverse complement strand
CAGATTTGTAATTTCCCATGTTAGAATACAAAATCCCATGGTTTTCTACACTACTGATATAGTCCGGATGCTCTTCACCTAATAATTTCTTTCTGATGTCTAAGGCTTGTTTGTAATAGGGCTCAGCCGCTTTATAATAACCCACTTCAGAATATAAACTTCCAAGATTATTTAAACTACTCGCATAGTCTCGATGCTCTTCACCTAAGGTTTTTTTTCTAATCTCTAAGGCTTGTTTGAAATAGGGCTCAGCGGCTTTGTAATAACCCATATCGGAATACAGACTCCCAAGATTATTTAAACTAATAGCATAGTCCGGATGCTCTTCGCCTAAGGATTTCTTTCGGATTTCTAAAGCTTGTTTGAAATAGGCCTCTGCGGTTTTATAATCACTCAATGTTTTATAAAGAATCCCAAAATTCTCTATACTACTCGCAAAATCTGGATTATCTTCACCTAAGTATTTTTTTCTGATTTCCAAAGCTGTTTTGAAATAGGACTCAGCAGTTTTGTAATCACACTTATCAAAATAAATATTTCCAAGGCAGTTCAAACTACTCGCATAGTCTGGATGCTCTTCACCTAAAGATTTCTTTCTGATCTCTAAGGCTTGTTTGCAATACAATTCAGCGGCATTGTAATCACCCATGTCGGTATAAAAAATCGCAAGGTTATTTAAAAAACTCGCATAGTTCGGATCCTCTTTATCTAAGGATCTCTTTCTGATTTCTAAAGCTATTTTATAATAAGGCTCAGCGGCTTTGTAATCACCCATTTCATAATAAATAAGCCCAAGGTTGTCTATGCTATTCGTATAGTCCGGATGCTCTTCACCTAATAATTTCTTTCTGATGTCTAAGGCTTGTTTGTAATAGGGCTCAGCCGCTTTATAATAACCCATTTCAGAATACAAATTCCCAAGATTATCTATACTACTCGCATAGTTTGGATCATCTTCTTCTGAGGATTTCTCTCTGATTTCTAGGGCTTGTTTGTAATAAAGCTCTGCGGCTTTGTAATCACCCAATGTTTTATAAAAAAAACCAAGATTGTTTAAACTGCTAACATAATCTGGATGCTCTTCGCCTAAGAATTTCTTTCTGATTTCTAGAGCTTTTTTGAAATAAGGCTCGGCGTCTCTATAATTACCCCTATTAGAATACAAACTCCCAAGATTATCTAGACTATTGGCATAGTCCGGATGCTCTTCACCTAAAGATTTCTTTCTGATTTCTATAGCTTGTTTGAAATAGGGCTCAGCGGCTTTGTAATCACCAGTATCTGAATACAAAATTCCAAGTTTGTTCAAACTTATGACATAGTCGGGATGCGCTTTTCTTTTTTGAAATTCTAATTGCGTTAAAGAACGTTTGTAATAAAATATTGCAGAATCATTAACTTGCAAAGCTAAAAACGAATTCCCAATATATTTAAAACTAACAGCATAATGTAAACTAGTATCTTTTTCAATTTCAAAAGCCCATTTATTAATTCTTTTTGCAACAGCCAATGCACTATCGTTCTTTTCTTCATTTCTATAAGCATCATATTGCTTTTTCATATCCTCAAACTTAGTTTGTGAAAATAAAGTAGTTGTAAAAAAAAGCAATATAAATATTAAGAAAAACAGTTTCATGTTTTATTTAGTTATGTAATATTTATTTTTTTCTAAAAAATCATTCAATAAGAGTTCTTTAGTGCTATCGCTAAAACAAGTTTGAGATTTATCACAATCATTTAGGCTGTTCCTGAAATTGACAACTTCTTTTAACTTAGCTTCTTTTTCAATACTCGTAGGGATAATAAAAGTGTTTATGAAAGACACATTTTTTCCATTGGAATCAATTTTATATGACCAAGTATAATTGCCAGGTTTTAAACTATTTAATTTGATTAAATATTTTTCAGGTTTTTCGTTATATACTATTTCATCCGTTGAATTATTTTTTACAATAATATTACTTAGTAATTTTGTACCTAAACTTCCAAAAGTAAGTTCTAAAGTATCTGATAATATTACAGAGTCATCTTGAGGAGAGTAAGCTAGGTTATCATCTTCAATTCCTCTAGAGGCTGCTCCAACAGTTGCTCCATAAGAATTATTTTGCGCTTCTAAATCAGCATACATTTTATCCAAATACGCAATAAAATTTTTTGTTAATGTAGTTGCCTTATTCTTTTTCAATAGTTTATTAATTTCTGAATAGCTATATCTCTTTTCAGTGGCAGTTCCTAATTCTATTTTTGCAGTTGAATTATATAAAATTGCAGAAGAGTTTTTATTTATAACAAATATTGAGTTTGCTGGGAAAGTCATTTTTTTTCCTCTGTTAATTTTTATACTCTCTGTTGTGCTATTTTGTAAAATAGCATAGCCTTTTAATACCACAATTGATATTTTTTCTTGGCTAACAACATTGAAACTTATTAAAAGTGTTAATGTAATAATTAGATTATTAATTTTAATTTTCATTATTTTTTTTATTAAATTTATTTACAAAGCCTTCGTAAATCTCAATGAATTCCTCTAAAAATATGATAAGACCAAAAAGACCACCAACTTTATAATATATACCTATATCCATTAAATAAACACAGCAAATATAAACTATTGGGAAGGTAGAAGCTAAAATTAGTATAACATTTATTAATTTACTCAAATGAAATTTATGATGTATGTAATAGAATAAAAATAAGTAAATAAGCAATATAATAGAGGTAATTATTTCATAATACCATCCATCAATTGAAATCATTTCATCTTTGTTAAGCAGCATTTGAACCGCATTCGCATGAATAACACTTCCAGGCATAGTGAGATCTCTATTAAATAATGATTTGTCAGTTGGTACTCTAAATTTATCTTCGGTATCGAATGGATTGTGCATGTTTCCAATTCCCAAATGCCCTATAATTACAATTTTATTTTTTATAATCTGATTTAGTTCATTTTGATAACTTTCGTTAAAAAAATCACTAGCTTCAATTGCCGGAAAATTTACAGGGTTAATTTTTTCATTTTTATTCAAAATATTATAATAACCTTTGTTTTCAGTGCTGTATTTTAAATAACTTAAAGTGTCTTTTGATTTTGTATTGCTCAAAACAGCTGCAAAAGACGGAATTGTATCGTTATTGATTATTTTGTAATTGTAATATTCACGAATTGTTTCTTTATTTTTGCCAGGAAAATTCATTAGCCCTTTTTTGTCAGAAATAAAAATACTTTTATGGTTTTGCTTAGCATCAATTACCGTAACAACATTATTCTTAATAATTTTATCTCTTAAAATGCTATCATTGACTGGATTTTTAGTTGTTGGAAAATAAAAATCTAAACCGATAGCTTTAGGTTTGTTTAATGCTACTTTATCAATTAATTCTGCTAAATTTTCGCGAAATAAGTCATCATTTGCTAAACTCCCCGTATTGACTAATACAACCTCTTTACTTTTGAATTCTGAATTTTTATATTGTTTAGTTGCATAATAAATATCATTAAATTGAATATCCTCTGTTGCAAGGTGCTCAAAGTGAATTAGTTGTAATTGCAGGTTGTGGTATAAAAATCCAATT
>CAIJFC010000010.1 GCA_903819815.1 uncultured Bacteroidota bacterium | reverse complement strand
GTCTTAATTCATCAATTGTTTTACTAGAAACTACAGAAACCGAACCAGTTACATTACGTTTCTTTTTAGAACCGTAACCTACCACCACAATTTCTTCTAATGTTTCAGAAGAAGCAAGCATCTCAATTGTTATTTTTTGAGATTTATTGGCTTTAAATTCATAATTTTTATAGCCGATAAAACTAAAAATCAACTTAGATCCAGTAGGAACTTTAGAGAACTTAAAGTTACCGTCAACGTCGGTAATTAAAAATTGTGAGGAGTTTTGAATTTCAACATTTACTCCTACTAATGGAGCATTTGTTTTAGAATCAATCACCTTTCCACTAACTTCCACCAATTGGGAATAACCCATTGAAGAAAAGAGTACAAAAGCAATAATTAATAATTTTGATTTCATAATAATTTGATTTGTTTAAGAATTATAAAAATATTGCTAAGTGGTGATAAAAAAATAAAAGTCACCACAACAAAAATCATACAATTTGAAATTATATTTAAAGCAGGATTAAATGGGTATAAAAATCAATTATATAAGGCTTTTAAAGATATTATTGAGTCAATTATATTTGAAAATAAATGAAAAAATAGTAGTAAAATAGTTTAATGTTGTGGCATTGTATAGTTAAATAGCTACTATTAAAGCACCTCTATATTGATAAAATATACTCAACAAGACCTTGTTCGTGTGGCAATTCCATTTTTTTACGCAATCGATAGCGTTTAATCTCTACACTTCGAACAGAAATGTTAATCAAAGGCGCTACTTCTTTCGATGAAAGGTTCAATCTTAGGTAGGCACAAAGTCGTAAATCATTAGGAGTAAGAGAAGGATGTGCCAATTTTACTTTCTTTAAAAAGTCCTTATCTGCATTATCAAATGCCTCCTTAAAAACAGTCCAAGAATCCTCTTCTGAAATGTTTTTAGTGATGTTTTTAATTACCGATTTTATACTATTAGTACTTTCTTCTGAGGTGTTTTTTAAATCTTCTTTAATAAGAGATAATAGTTCGTTTTTCTTGATTAAACTCATCGTTGAAACCGCCAACTCTTTGTTTTTAGTATCCACATCTTGAGAAAGTTGTTCGTTTCTAATTTTCATTAATTCTTGTGAATTCTCTAACTCTTTTATTTCAAGTAATAAGTTATTTTCTTCAATTAGTTTTTCCCTTTGAGTATGGTAATAGTTTTTGTATGCTTTATTAATAAAATGTGCAAGAACCATTATTACAATAAAATAAAAGATAATAGCAAAATTGGTTGCATACCATGGTTTCAAAATCACAAAAGTGAAGGTAGCCATGTTTTCGGGAGAAGAATTTGCAATTTTAGCTCTAACTTTAAAGGTGTATTCACCTGGTGATAAATTCTTAAAACTTACAGTTGACTTTGCATTCCATTCACTCCATTCTTCTTGAACGCCTTCAAGCAAGTATTGATATTCGGCATTTATATATTTATTATACTCGGGAACAGTATAATTAATGGTCACATTATTTTCGGTATGTTTAAACTCCCCTTCTTCGGTTATTGGAGCAAAAAAGGAAGATTCATTTAGTTTGTTGACGCTAATATTAGTTATTGAAACATTATAATTTTTGAAGCTCAAATCGTTGATATTCATGGTGTAATAACCATCCGTGGTTCCAATTAAATAACCATAATTAGAAATTTGAGTACTATTTTCAAAGCCCGACATTGAGTTGGTTAATGCCGCTGGAATTGGTATATTGTTTTGTTTTAGATCGGAACTTAATTTGCTTAAAGTAAAATAATGAATGTAGTTTTTAGAGAAAAGCCATATTTTATTAGAATTATCTACAATCATCTTCCCTGATGTGTATTCATCATTCTCGAAAACAGAACTTAACAATTTGTCTTTTTCAAATTCATTCGTTTTTGAATTTAATTTTAAAATTCCGTCTTTGTATGCATAATAAATTTGATTATTGAATTTAACCAAACTCGCATTTTTTCCTTTGGTTGGTGTTTTGTAGGTAATGAATTTATTGGTTTTAAATAGATTTTCATCCAACCTAAATCGGAATACGCCTTTGTATTCGTGGCTTACAAAAACATCCAGAGAATTAGTGATTTCAAAATAGCGAGAAGAATAATCGAATCCTGTAATTTTATTTCTGAAAACCCACTTGTTGTTACGATTCTCCAAAACAGAAACACCATAATAATTACCTTGAAGTAATAGATTATTATGATTTGGAACTTTCGAGAATTTCCAAGTACCAGATTGAGAGAAAATACATGTTGCAATACCAGAATTAACAGTAAAAGTTCCCGAATCCTGTCCACAGAAAAGTGTTCCTTGGTTTTCATATAAAGACCAAACTTGCCCTTTTGTACCATTGATAAATTGAAAATCATCATTAGTTCCAAAACTCTTATAAAACAAACCTTGATTCGTACCGATATATAATTTACCTTGATGAACAATTGAAGTGTAAACTGTTCCTAGAATACCAGTATTATCAGAAAAACTTCGAATTGGCGATTGAATGTTAATACAATTAATCCCATTATCTAATCCAAGCCATAAATTTTTATCTGAATCTTCAAAAAGCGATAAAACAGTATTATTAGTCAGTCCTTTATTTTGAGTAATGTGGTATTTTACTTTTCCCTCTTTCGAAACTATATAAATACCTTTAGACACCGTTCCTAAAGCAAAACTCCCATCGGATAAAATTTTACAACTATAAATTGAACTTGATGCAATATCTGGATCAGAATTAATACTAGATTTAGTTACATTTCCAGAAATTAACTTATACAATCCGTCATTTTGCGTTTGGATTAACAAACCTTCAATTGTAGAGAATACGGATACGATTCTTCCTTTTTGAAAAACAATATTATTAGAGATTAATTTACTTTTTCCATTTTCGATTTCAAAAAGACCTTCTCCTGGAGACTGATAATATATAGAATTATTGGTTCTAAATGATTTTACAATTCCGTTTTTAGGAGCTATAATATTGAATTTTCCCGTTTTTGTATCGTAGATAAATATTTTATTTAAAGACTGAAATATCACCCATTGGTCGTAATTCAAAATGTTCCAAAACTGTTCGTCGTCTTGAATTTTGTTTTTTAATGATTTACTTAGTGAAGTATATTTTAACTGGCCATTTGAATGACGAATCCAGTAACCGAATTCCATGTAACAACCTGTATAAATTTTATTGTCAATTACATTAACAGAACGAATAATGGTTTCGTTTGGCGATGGATATAAACTCCAAGTAGTTCCGTTATATTCTAATAATCCTTCATTGTTTGCAAAATAAATAAAATCGTTTTTATCCTGCGAAATCATCCAGTTTTGATTTCCAGCACCATACGTTGCAGGATTGTATTTTACAATAGGAGGCAACTCTTGACAGAATGAAAGTTGGAAACTTAGTAAGAATACTATTAAAAAATAGAATTTATTATTAAACATGGTAATATATTAATTTTAAGGGATTATAAAGATAAAAAAAAATCAAATTAAACAATATAAAACTCAATATTTATTAAATTCATTTATACTATATTCTTAATTAACCAATAAAAAAACACGTTCTTTTCAGAACGTGTTTTCTATATAATTAACTAATTTTTAAACTAATTTTTAACTAATCTTGAAGTTGCAGTAACTCCACCAATCATAGTTTTAACAACGTAAACACCAGTTTGAAGATTTGCTACATCTAAAGTAACAGAATTACTATTAGTAGTTCTTGCAAGTACTTCTTGACCGAGAACATTGTATAATGAAACATTTTCAATCACATCATTCGCTTCAATTGTGAAAACAGTAGAAGTTGGATTTGGATACATTCTGATGTTTGAAGCCTCGAAAGAAGCAACTCCCAAAGAAGCACCAAATTTCATAT
>CAIJFC010000009.1 GCA_903819815.1 uncultured Bacteroidota bacterium | reverse complement strand
GAGTGGGTTCTGGACTCCACTTTTATAACTTTCAAAAATCATCATTTTTTTCAAAATAATAAATTACTTTTTTTGTCACATTGGGTGGTCAGCCCTTTGACTTTCGCAGACCGTCTTGGTTTTTAAACTTGCCCATAACTTATATATAGGTCTTACAAAGTCAGACTTATCACCCCAATATTGGGCCGCTTTGTCTGATAAACGTCCGACTTTATTTATTTCAAATATAGTAATTATTTTTATCCAAATTTCTGCAATCCATTTTATTATAATGAGGGTCTAAATCTAAAATCATAATTCGTAACGCTGAAATCCGAAGCCCGAGACCAAAAAAATAAAATTACTATCTTTGCGCCGAATTTAATTTTAACAAATCCCATTTCAATGAAAACGCTTCAAGACTTCAATTTTAAAAACCAAAAAGCCGTAATTAGAGTCGATTTTAATGTTCCTCTAGACGAGAATTTTCACGTTACCGATACCACCAGAATTGAAGCCGCAAAACCAACCATAGATAAAATTCTTGCCGATGGCGGAAGCGTAATTTTAATGTCCCACCTTGGAAGACCAAAGGGGGTTGAAGCCAAATATTCATTGAAACACATCGTGAAAACAACCACGGAAATCCTAGGGAAAGAAGTGCTTTTTGCTTCGGATTGCGTGGGGGATATTGCTGAATCGGCAGCTAAAAATTTACAACCAGGCCAAGTTTTATTACTTGAAAACCTTCGCTTTTATACTGAAGAAGAAGCTGGCGATGTTGCATTTGCAAAACAATTGGCCTCTTTAGGCGATGTTTATGTAAACGATGCTTTTGGAACGGCTCACAGAGCGCACGCCTCAACCACCATAATTGCTCAATTTTTTGAAGGTAAAAAATGCTTTGGCGCGCTACTGACCAAAGAAATTGAGAGTTTGAATCGAGTTTTGAAAAACAGCGAAAAACCAGTAACCGCAGTTCTTGGAGGTTCAAAAGTGTCTTCAAAAATTACGGTTATAGAGAATATTTTAGATAAAATAGACCACATGATTATTGGCGGTGGAATGACCTTCACTTTCGTGAAAGCATTGGGAGGAAAAATTGGAAATTCTATTTGCGAAGACGATAAAATGGAATTGGCTTTAGCCATTTTGAAAATCGCTAAAGAAAAAGGCGTGCAAATTCATATTCCTGTGGATGTGGTTGCCGCCGATGCTTTTTCAAACGATGCAAATACCCAAATTGTAGATGTGAGAGAAATTCCTGACGGATGGCAAGGGCTTGACGCGGGACCAAAATCATTAGCCGCTTTTAAAAAAGTAATTATGGAATCGAAAACCATACTTTGGAACGGTCCTTTGGGCGTTTTTGAATTGCCTGCTTTCGCCAATGGAACGATTACTTTAGGAAATTATATTGCTGAATCTACCGCAAACGGCGCGTTTTCGTTAGTTGGTGGTGGCGATTCTGTGTCAGCGGTTAAACAATTTGGTTTGGAAGAAAAAATGAGCTACGTTTCTACGGGAGGTGGCGCCATGCTTGAAATGTTGGAAGGAAGAACCTTGCCAGGAGTAGCCGCAATATTGGAATAAAAATTAGTTTTAACACTAATTTATATTTTTTTACGTTTATTACTATTAGATTTGTAAAATACCTAATGAATTGAAATGTAGCATTTTGACATTAAAATATATGAATATACAAAAAATCACCCTCAGCTTTTTTCTCTTATTATCTTTTAATAATTTTGCTCAAGGCCCAACGGGGGCTTTGAAAAAAGACTCAAAAAATGCTTACCTTGATTCTATAAAAGCCACTTTTGTTCAAGACAATATTGCATCTTGTGTTGATAGTTTATGGATGAAAGAATTAACGAATTTAGATATATATAACGATATTTCGGTAGATATTAAGAACATTAATATCGATAAAAAAGTAGATTTTGAATTACCAACCGAATTATTGAAAGCTAGACTTGCCATAATGGACGCAAAATCGCCATTTAATATTGAGTACAATCAAGGGCTTGAAAACATCATAAAATCATTTTTAAAAAACAGAAAAAAATCATTTGAAAGATTAATGGCTATTTCTGAATTTTACTTCCCCATGTTTGAAGAAGCCATGGCAAGACAAAACGTGCCTTTAGAAATAAAATATTTAGCAGTGGTAGAATCGGCTTTGAACCCAAAAGCGGTTTCAAGAGTAGGCGCTACGGGATTGTGGCAATTTATGTTTCAAACAGGAAAACAATACGGATTAAACATTAACACTTATGTTGACGACCGAAGCGACCCTTTAAAAGCAAGTGATGCTGCCGCGTTGTACATGTCGAATATGTATAAAATTTTTGGCGATTGGGACTTGGTTTTAGCTTCGTATAATTCGGGTCCAGGAAACGTATCGAAAGCCATTCGAAGATCGGGAGGTCAACAAAACTTTTGGAATATTAGAAAACATTTGCCGAAGGAAACGCAAGGATATGTGCCAGCATTTTTAGCTACGATGTACATTTATGAATACCACAAAGAGCACGGAATTGTTCCCAACAGAGCGGCAATTAAGCATTTTGCTACTGATACAATAATGGTAAAAAGAGAAATCTCCTTCAAGCAAATCTCAGATTTAATAGATATTCCGGTCTCGCAATTGCAATTGCTAAATCCTGCTTACAAAAGAGATGTAATTCCATATATTGTTGGGGAAAATCATTATTTGCGCATGCCAAATGATAAAGTGGCTATTTATACTTCAAATGAAGATAAAATTTATGCGTATGTAAATTATGAAACTAGCAAAAGAGAACGGTCGTATGAAAGTAGATATGCTTCAAAAGACAATTCTAACGAAGCAACAGAAAGTCAAATTGTAACTAAAACGAAGTTTTATAAAATAAAGAGAGGCGACAGTTTGAGTGAAATAGCGAATAAGTTTGGCGTTACGCTATCGGAATTAAAAAAATGGAACCACATTAAAGGAACTTACGCGACGAGAGGGAAAACGTTAAAAATTTATAGCTATGATAATGTAGTTGTAAAACCTAAAGAAGAGAAAGAGAATGCGGTTGCCGAGACTAAAAAAGAACCTGTTACTGAAGAGGTAAACCCTGCAGTTGCAGAAACGAAATACAAAGAAGAGCAAGTAGTTTCATTTGTAAATACAACTAAGAAACACAAAGTTAGAAAAGGCGATAATTTAAGCTCAATAGCCGACAAATACAACGTTTCTGTATCGGACCTAAAAAAATGGAACAACTTAAAAAAGAATACCGTTGCCTCAGGAAAAGTATTAAAAATCAAGACTACAGAGCGAGTAGTTTCAAAAGTTAAGAAAGAAATTAAATCCGATAAAAAAGCAACAGACCCTAAAAATGAAGTTGTAGCGGATAAAGAAAATTCCGATTCAGAAGTGGCTGAAAAAAAAGAATATAAAACTCAGGAATATGTAGTTTTAAAAGGAGACAATCTAAGCAATATTGCCAAAAAACATAAAGTATCCGCTGAAGACCTTAAACTTTGGAACAACCTTACAGATGATAACATCCAATTAGGAAGCACTATAATAGTTTCTAGAATTGAAATTGTAGTTGCTGAGAAGCCAAATAAAAAACCCAAGTCGGCTAAAAAACCCAAAAAAGTGGATGAGCACTATTATGTTCAAAAAGGAGATTCACTTTATAAAATTGCTAAAAAATATCCCGGAGTTACTATTTCAGATATTAAAAAATGGAACGGCATAAGCAATGAAAATCTTAAACCGGGAATGAAATTAAAAATTAGCGGTTAATAAAATATGTTTACTTAAATTTGGACTTTAATTCATTTATAACAATATGAATAAAGTCCATTTTTTTTTAGTGCTTACCGCTTTGTTTTTCATTTCTTGCAAAAACAATAGTGATAACTCCAATGCAAAAACGACTGGCGACATCAACACCATTTCAGTTTTAATAGACGATCAGCTTTGGAAAGGGGCAATCGGAGATTCCGTTAGAAACAAATTTGCCTCATCGGTAATTGGGCTTCCAGAAGAAGAACCACAGTTTACCATCAATCAATATCCGATCAAGTTTTTAGAAGGGTTTGTTGTAAATAGCCGGAACAGTATTGTAATTAAAAAATCGAACGCTAGTGGTTTTGAAATTAAGAAAAATGAATTTGCAACTCCACAAAACATATTCTATATATCTGGAAGAACTACGAGCGAAATAGTAGCAGTTATAGAAAAGCACACTGCTGAAATTATTCGGCTAATGCGCGAAACTGAAATTGTCGAAAACCAAAGAATTATCGACACTTCATTGATAAAAACCGACCAGATAAAAAAGAAATTTAAAATCGACTTGAACATCCCAAATGGGTACAACAATGTTCTAACGAAAAAGAAATTCTTGTGGTATAAAAAAGAAAACACGGGCGGAAGTACAAGTATTGTAATCTATCAGGTGCCTATAAATAAGATTGAAGCAAGCTATAAATCAAGTATACTAAAGAACATTATTAGAACAAGAGATTCTATTGGCGCGCTTTATATTCATGGCACCGAACGCTATTCAAAAATGATTACCGAGCAGGCGTATTCTCCGTATTTCATTAATGTCAAATTGGGAAAAAGGAATGCTTTTGAAACCAAAGGAACCTGGGAAATGAAAAATGATTTTATGTCGGGGCCATTTATCAATTACTGCATAAAAGATTATAGAAACCGCAGAATTTTAGTTTTAGAAGGATTTTGTTATGCGCCTTCAATGAAAAAAAGAGACCTAATGTTTGAATTGGAATCGATAATAAAATCGGTTAAATTCATAAAAAATAAATAGATTAAGATGCCAATTATTTGGAAAACAAAAACCTTCGACGAGCTTTCAACGCAAGAATTATATCAAATATTGAGATTAAGATCCGAAGTATTTGTAGTAGAACAAAATTGCGTTTACCAAGATATTGACAACAAAGACCAAAAGGCGTTGCATTTATTTGGAGAATTTGAAGGCGAAATTATCGCACATTCCCGATTGTTTAAACCCGGCGATTATTTTGAATTTTCTTCAATTGGAAGAGTGGTAGTTGCTGAAAAACACAGAGATAAAAATTTCGGCCACGAATTAATAAACCAATCTATTTTAGAAATAAAAAAGCATTTTAAGGAGGATAATATTACTATTTCAGCCCAATTGTATTTGAAGAAATTTTATGAATTCCATGGGTTTATTACCACTTCAGAAGAGTATTTAGAAGACGATATTCCGCACATTGAAATGAAAATAACCAAGTAAAATTAGTTTAAAATCTTGTTGTATTCTATTTCATTATTCAAAATCCCAACTCCTTTTTTTATCTCAGAATTATTTTTAGTATAATACAAATAAAGCCCTTCTTTGTATTGGTATCGCTTGATTATCTCATCGAGAATTAGATTTTTGATCTCCTTCTGATTTTGATTTAACAGATTTTCTTCACTTTTTTGCAAAGCCGAAAGCAATTGTTGGTATTCATTTGCTATTGACGTGTCTAATTTTTCCTTTTTTGCAGCCGTTAAAGTCTTTTTTAGCGCCAACTCAGTTTCGGTATCAAAAGAGAACTTTTCGCGCTTTAAAAACGCTTTAAAATTAGCAAAGTCCAAATCAGAAATTACAGGAATTGTAGTTCCTAAATTTGGATTTTTATAATAATACTCGGTTACAAAATTGAATATCCCGTCGTTTTTAATCAAGGCTTCGGAAATATTGCTGAGTTTTGTTTCGTCTAAAACAATATCAGGTAAAATCCCGCCGCCATCATAAACCGTGCGTCCTTTCCTAGTTTTAAAAGCATTATAATCCGTGGATGCTGTTCTAATCGCCTTACCTTCTTTGTCTTTATTCGAATAATCCAATGCCTGAATACATCTTCCAGAAGGGGTATAATATCTGGAAATGGTTATTTTAATTTGAGTGCCATAACACAAATCAATTGGTCGTTGAACCAACCCTTTTCCAAAACTTCGACTGCCAATAATAACCGCTCGATCTAAATCTTGCAACGCTCCTGCCACAATTTCAGAAGCCGAGGCGCTTTTCCCATCTACAATTACCACGAGTGGAATTTCAGTATCAATAGGTTCTCTAGTAGTTTTGAAAGTAATATTGTGTTTCTCCGTTTTGGATTTTGTAGTAACAATAACCTCGTCTTTAGGAACAAATAAATTACAAATACTAACTGCCTCATTCAATAAACCGCCTGGATTTCCTCTTAAATCCAATACAATTTTCTCAGCCCCTTCTCTTTTTAATTGCTCAAGTGCCTCTTTAACTTGTGCCGCTGCCTTAACCGTAAATTGATTAAGAACAATATAGCCTGTTTTATCATCTATTTTACTAAAGTAAGGCACCGCTTTTATATCCACTTCTTCTAATATCAATTGTGCCGATAGGGTTTTCCCTTGACGAATAAATTTTATCTCGACTTTTGCATTTTTCCCACCTCTCAATAATTGGCTTGCGTCTTCTTTGTAATCGGCTAAATTGATGTCTCCAATTGAAATAATTTCATCACCGCCTTTCAGTCCCGCCTTGTCAGCGGGGTAATTTTTGTAGATTTCTTTTACTATTAATTTGGCTTCTTTCCGTGTAATTACAGCACCTATTCCAGTGTATTCGCCAGTATTATTTATTTTGAATTTTACAACATCTTGCTCGTTGAAATAATTCGTGTAGGGATCCAATTCGGCCAACATACTTTTGATGGCTTTATTCATTAAATCCCCTGGATTTACTTTGTCTACATAATTACTATTTACCGCTTTGAATAACGTGGTGAAGATTTCTATTTGCTTGGCAACTTCGAAAAAATCGTCTTTAAAGCTTACGCCAATAAACAGCATTCCGCTTGCTAACACCGGAATTATATATCGTTTTTTAAGGTATTTATACATAGAATTTATTTATTTTAACCCGTAGGGCGTAATTCGTTAAATTGTTACTAATTTTTTTCTTTTTGCCACGAATTATCGAATATTTAAGAAAAACTGGCGCAAAAATTATTTCATCTTTGATGATCCCGAATTCTCTGGAAGAATAAAATCGAAAAGTTAAATCGAAAAATTCGATAATTCGTGGCAAAATTATTTTTTATTTAATTATACCCAACGGGTTATTTTATTTCTGTTTTTAGGGCTTCCAAAAACTTTTCAAACAGCTGAATGGTCTTTATATTGATTTCTTCAAATGTCAGTCGGTCCTTGCTTTGATATAGAAACATAAACGAAAAAGGCGTTGTTAAATTATCCAATAATAAATGTTTGTTGAGACGATACGTTTCGCGAAGCACCCGTTTAAAATAGTTTCTGTCAACCGCTTTTTTAAAATGTTTTTTAGATACTGAAACTCCCATTTTTACGGGAACGCCCTCACCAAAATCGCCTTCAATATAAACCAATCGCAACGGATATTTCGACACCGATTTTCCTTTTGAAAAAAGTAAATCAATAGTCGTTTTGCTTTTTAGTTTTTCGGCTTTTGAATAGGTGAAATTCATATTTAGTTTCTAATTCTGATTTACAAAGGTACGAATGCAATTCAAATAAAAAACCACGGAACGAATCCCGTGGTTTTTGTAATAAAATTTGATATAATTACAATGTTTCTTTCAACCATTTGTAAAATTCTTTTTGCCAAACTTGCGCATTTTGAGGGTTTAAAACCCAGTGATTTTCTTCTGGGAAATACAAAAATCTACTTTTAATTCCGCGCAATTGGGCCGCTTGAAATGCTTCTTGCGATTGCCCAATAGGAACTCTAAAATCCATTCCCCCTTGTATAATCAATATCGGCGCATTCCATTTATCTACGTGGGTTGCCGGGTTAAATTCAGTATAGGTTTTTTGAGCTTCTTTATTGTCTTTTTCCCAATAAGCACCTCCAAAATCCCAGTTGTTAAAGAAAACTTCTTCTGTAGTTCCAAACATACTTGTGGTGTTAAAAACCCCATCGTGAGCAATAAAAGTTTTAAACCTGTTGTTGTGAATTCCTGCTAAATAAAACGCTGAATAACCCCCGTAACTGGCTCCAACACATCCCAATCTCGCTTTGTCAACATAGTTTTCTTTGGCCATGTCATCAATTGCTGAAAGGTAATCTCTCATTACTTGACCGCCCCAATCCTTACTAATTTGCTCGTTCCATTCTACTCCGTGCCCCTGCATTCCTCTCCGGTTCGGCGCCACAACAATGTATCCGTTAGCTGCCATTAGTTGGAAATTCCAACGGAAAGAGTAAAATTGGGTCAACGGCGATTGTGGTCCGCCTTGACAATACAATAGCGTTGGGTATTTTTTTGAAGCATCAAAATTGGGAGGTAAAATTACCCAAACCAACATTTTTTTACCGTCGGTTGTCGTTACATATCTTCTTTCGGTTTTGCTTAACGCCAATGAGGAGTAGGTTGCTGTATTCACATTGGACAATTGATTCCAAACTTTTTTCTTTAAATCATACGAATACAATTCGGCAGCGTGGTTCATGTCCGATTTGGTAACGAAGATTTTATCCCCTACAATTCCTGCCAATCCGGAAACATCAAAATCACCATTGGTAACTTGAACGACTTGAGGCAATTTTTTGGTTAACCCTGGAAAATCAACTACAAATAATTGAAGTGTTCCGTCAACTGGCGCTTGAAAATAAACATTCTTTCCGTCTTTACTCCAAACAAAACTTTCTACACTTCCGTCCCAATTTGCCGTAAGGTTAATAGTTGTTCCTTTAAAGCTAACCACAATATCGTTTTTATCGGCTTCATAACCGTCGCGTTTCATTTGCAACCAGGTTAAATTTCCTGTTGGAGAAAATGTTGGATTGGTATCATACCCTAAATTGCTTTCGGTTCTGTTTTCTGTAATTCCAGTTTCTAGATGGTATTCGTAAATGTCGGTATTAGTAGAAATTGCATAAGCCGTTCCTGCTTTTTTCTTGCATACGTATAAAATACTTTTGCTGTCTGGCGACCAAATATAATCTTCATCACCACCAAAAGGCTTTTGAGGTGCATCGAAATTTTCGCCTTTCATAATGTCAATTCCAACTGATTTTTCTCCGTTTGATTTATAAAAAACATGATTGAATTTACCTTCGTTCCAAGAGTCCCAATGGCGGTAATCCAATCCATTATAGATTTGAGCATTGGATTTATCTAAATTGGGATAGAAGTCTTTTCCGTGAACCTTGTCAATTTTTACCTCTTCGTTATAAACGGTGTATTTTCCATCAGGAGAAATGTTTTTATCGGCTAAAAGCGATTTGTAATCGGAAATTTCAATAGCGTTTCCACCATTTACAGGCACAGAATAATACTTAGAATTTGATTTATTTTCTTCAACTGAAGGCGTTGATACCTTATAAATAATATTTTTTTCGTCTTTAGAAATTCCTAATGGCGAAATTCTACCCAATTTCCAGAGTAATTCAGGCGACATTAAGTTTTGAGCCACAACCGCATTTATACTCATAGTAATTAATGTTAAAATCAGTAATTTTTTCATAGTTATAATTATTTTTCAAGTTTTAAAAGTACTCAATTTTTCTAATATATTTATTTTCTAAGGATGAAAAAGTAGTGATTGAACATTTACATTATTATTATATCCCAAGATTAATTACATTTGAAATAAAAAAAGATGCAGCTCAGTTATTGGGAAATAAAAAATTGGTTTACCAATGTTGATTATACCGTAGTAGGAAGCGGAATTGTGGGCCTTCACGCCGCATTACGACTTCGCGAACGATTTCCTAATAGCAAAATAATTGTGCTAGAAAAAGGCGTCTTGCCTCAAGGGGCGAGTACAAAAAATGCTGGTTTTGCCTGTTTTGGAAGTTTGTCAGAAATTATAGACGATCTAAAATCCCATTCGGAAGAAGAAGTTATTCGTCTGATTCAAAAACGCTGGGAAGGACTTAAATTATTGCGAAAACGGGTAGGCGACGACAACTTAGATTTCAAACCATTTGGTGGATACGAGTTGTTTTTAAAAGAACACGAGTCGGATTATTTGGAATGTATGAGCAAACTTCCGTTCATCAACGAAGTCCTTCAGCCTTTATTTAAAGCGAATGTTTATTCTAAGGAAACAGATCGGTTTGGGTTTAATGGCATATACGAAAGTGTAATTTTCAATCCGTTTGAGGGGCAAATTGACACTGGAAACATGATGCAAGAATTGTTGAAACAAGCTGCTGCAAATGATATTTTGATTTTGAACCAACAAAAAGTGACTTCATTTAATGACAATGGAATCAATGTTGAGGTGGCACTTGGAGATTTTTCATTCAAAACCCAAAAGCTATTATTTGCTACCAATGGCTTTGCTTCCGAACTTACAAAAGGCGAGGTTAAACCAGCAAGAGCGCAAGTTTTAATTACCCAGCCCATTCCCAACCTGCACTTAAAAGGCACGTTTCATTTTGACAAAGGCTATTATTATTTTAGAAATTTTGGAGACAGAATCTTGTTTGGCGGAGGCCGAAATTTAGATTTTCAAGGCGAAGCAACCTATGAATTTGGTGAAACGCAATTAATCCAAAACCATTTGGAAAAGTTATTAAAAGAAGTAATTTTACCAAATCAAGATTTTACTATTGACCATCGTTGGAGTGGAATTATGGGGCTTGGACCCTCAAAAAATCCAATTGTGGAACCCATTTCTAATAATGTTTACTGTGGCGTTCG
>CAIJFC010000008.1 GCA_903819815.1 uncultured Bacteroidota bacterium | reverse complement strand
TTATTATTTTAGGCTGGAAAAACGGAAAATAGTAAAGGTCTCATATTTTTCACCAGGTTTGAGAAGAAGCGTTGGAAAAGATTTTTGATTTGGAGTGTTATAGTCTTGGGTTTCTAGGGCAAACGATTCTCTGAAATTAAATGGTTTTTCCATTTTTCCAACATCGGTTCCTTTAAAGAAATTGGCACTAAAAAAATGTACTCCCAAATTAGTAGTCAAAACTTCTAATTTGCGACCGCTTTTAGGATCAACAACCGTTGCCGCTAAAACAATTTTATTGGACTTTTTTTTCTTCAAAACATAACTTTGATCGTAACCGCCAGCTATTTTCAACTGTTCGTTAGTGTTTTCTAAAATGATGTCTTTACCAATGGATTTTCCTTTTCTAAAATCAAAAGGGGTTCCAGCAGCTTTTAGAATCTCTCCTGTTTTAATTTTGTCGGGATTCACTTTGCAAAAATAATTGGATGGAATCGTTAGAATATGGTCTAAAATAGATCCATTGCCTTCGCCAGAAAGATTAAAAAAAGCGTGATTAGTCAAATTTACAATAGTTGTTTTATCGGTTGTAGCTAATAATTTCAAGCTCAATTCATTATTTGAAGTCAACTGATACGTTGCTTCTACTTTTAGAGTCCCAGGATATCCCATTTCTCCATCAACAGAAATATAAGACAATACAAGGGTACTATCTGTTACCGTTTTCATATCCCAAACTTGATTATGAAAACCTTTTAATCCTCCATGTTGGTGATTGGCACCATTATTTATTGGAAGAGAATATATTTTTCCGTCTAGTTCAAAGTTTCCTTCAGCAATTCTTCCGATTACCCTGCCAACGATAGCGCCATGATACACGCCGGTTGCCTTTAAGTAATCGTCAATACTTTTGAAGCCCAGAACTACATCGGCCTTTTGACCGTTTTTGTCTGGAGCGCAAAGACTAACAATACGACCGCCATAATTGGTTATGGCTGCCGTAAGATTTCCATTTTTTAGAAAAAACAAACCCACTTGTTTTCCATCAATCACTTTATTGAAATTTTCTGGATTAAGGGTAACGCATTCGCTATTGTTTATGTTACTTTGACTAAAAGCTTTCGAACAAATGAATAACGTAATTAGTCCTAAAAAAATAGATTTTTTCTTCATTGTTATTTCAATTCTATTTTTTCTACGTTATTGTAGCTGTTGCCTCGAATTAATTCGAAATTTTTCATCAATTCTTTCAATTTTTTGGTTTGGGCTTTAGCAAGATTATTTTTTTGACCAATATCTTTTTTTAAATTATACAATTGAAACTCTTTATCATTTCCCATTTCAATATTAACTTCTTCCAGAATTGGATCGCCAGGATAAGGCGGAATCATCATCCAATCACCTTGACGAAAAGCCGTTTTAGTGTTGGCTTCAATAACCAAGTTCGTTCTTCCTTTGTTGCTTTTACCCGTAAAAACATCTAAAAGTTCCTGACTGTCTGTACTTTTTACATCAACATTGACCAACTTGGCTATGGATTCCAATAAATCGATTTGGCACACCAATGCATCTGAAACTAAAGGCTTAATCTGCCCTTTCCAATAGGTGAAAAATGGCACTCGTGTACCCGCTTCCAACAAACTGTATTTTCCGCCACGCAAGGGACCGTTTGGTTTATGATTGCCGAGTTTTTCAACAGCATCATCATAATAGCCATCATTCAATACGGGTCCATTATCGCTGGAAAATACAATTAAAGTATTGTCTAAAACCCCTTCTTCTTTTAAAGTTTTTATGATTTCGCCAACGCAATAATCCGCTTCCAAAATAACATCTCCACGAGGTCCCATTCCTGATTTACCTACAAATCTCGGGTTCGGAGTACGAGGAACATGGGGCTGATTTAAAGCATAATATAAGAAAAACGGATTCTCTTTATGGGTTTTTACATAGGTTTGTGCTTTGGCCAAGAAATCATCTGCTAAATCGACATCACTCCAATTGGCACTGGCTCCACCAGAAACATAACCAATTCGAGGAATACCGTTTATAATCGAACTGTTGTGACCATGATGCCATTTCATGGAAAGCAATTCAGGATTTTCTTTACCTGTGGGTTGACCGGGAAAATTTTTATCATAATTTACCGAAATGGGATCTTTGCTATCTAGATTTACTACTTTACCATTATCGATGTAAATAGTAGGAACTCTATCTTGTGTGGCGGCCATAATATAAGAATAATCAAAACCTACATCATTAGGACCTGCATCT
>CAIJFC010000007.1 GCA_903819815.1 uncultured Bacteroidota bacterium | reverse complement strand
CTTTTACAAATTTAATTAAGCCGATCATATACGTTTCTTGATCGTCATACATCGACATATGACTTCCATTTGGACAATATAAATAGCTGCCATTTTGAAATTGTGTCGACATCCATTCCATGTGTTTAGGATCCATAGTGTCATGTTTAGCACCTACAACGAGTGTTGGAGTTGAAATTTTCTTAAGATCTTGAGAACGATCCCATTTTTCTAATTTCCCTGAAAGTCCAAATTCACTAGGGCCTTGCATCGTTACATAAAGCGACTGATTGATTTTAGCAAACGATCTGTTTACAGGCTCTGGCCAATCTTGAAGCGGGATTCTACAAATGTGCTCCGCATAAAAATTAGGCATCAATAATTCCATATATCTCGGATTAGAGAAATCCTTTTTAGCCTCAATTTCACGAATTTCCTTTAACACTTCAGGTTTGAATTGTTTAGAAAGCACGTCTTCTGCATACTTTCCATAGTCAGGAGCACTTGACATCATATTTGAAATGATCAATCCTTTCAAGTTATTTTGATATTTCACAGCATAATCCATTGCTAAAATTCCTCCCCAAGAATGACCAAGTAAATAGAAATTGTCTTTATTTAATCCCAATGCAATTCGAACTTGCTCCACTTCCTCAACATAACGAGGCAAATCCCACATCGCAACATCATTTGGATTATCAGAGTTTCCACAACCCAATTGATCGTAATAAATGAATTCAATTCCTTCTTTTGGTAAGAAACTTTCAAAACACTCAAAATATTCGTGAGTCGCTCCTGGACCTCCGTTCAATAATAAAACTTTGATTTTTGGGTTGTTACCAATTTTCTTAGTCCAAACTTTAAAATTTCCTTTTGGAGTTGAAATAGTAACTACTTTTATTCCGCCTGTTTTAATTCCAGTTTCAGTATCCGTTAGATAATTTGACGCTGAATCAGATGTAGCTTTTTGATTGCAAGAAAATAATAAACCGATTACGGCAATAAAAAATATACTTTTTAAGAATGCATTTTTCATAACTATTGATTTTAATTAATTATTAATAAGTGTGTTTTTCAATTCTTCAAAATTTACTATTTCTTGTTCTCCAGAAACAAGATTTTTTAGGGCATATTTACCTTCATTCATTTCAGTTTCACCTACAATAATAGCGTATTTAATTGCGCGTTTATCGGCGTGTGTGAATTGTTTTCCAACTTTTACTGCGTCTGGATACAATTCTACTTTTATTCCAAATTCACGTAATTTTTTAATTGCTTTCATAGAATAAAAAGCCTCTTTTTCACCATAATTTATAAACAAAGCCTTTGAGGTTGAAGTTACCGTTTCAGGAAATAAATTCAATTCTTCGATAACCAAATAAATGCGATCCAAGCCAAATGAAATTCCCACGCCACTCATGTCTTTCAATCCGAAAATTCCAGTCAAATCATCATATCTACCTCCACCCCCAACAGATCCCATTGAAATTTCTTTTGGTGGTGCCACTTCAAATATAGCACCTGTATAGTAATTTAAACCACGAGCCAGAGTTACCTCTAAATCTAAATTGGATTGGGTTAATCCCAATTCAGAAACCGCTTCACAAATAAATTTCAATTCTTCAATTCCCTTCATCCCTTCTTTTGAAGAGGCTAATAGGGTTGCTAATTTTTGGATTTTCTCTGAAATCGATCCTGTGAAATTAAATAGTGGTTGCACTTTTTGAATTGCAGCTTCAGAAATTCCCTTTTCAAGCAGCTCCGTTTTCACTCCGTCCTCCCCTATTTTATCGAGTTTGTCCAAAGCAACTGTAAAATCTATTAATTTATCTGAAGCACCGATAACCTCAGCAATTCCCGATAATATTTTTCTATTATTGATTTTGATTGTTACACCATTCAAACCTAAATCTGTAAAAACGGCATCATACAATTGAATTAATTCCACTTCTTGCCATAACGATTTTGAACCTACCACATCGGCATCGCATTGATAAAATTCTCTGAAACGCCCTTTTTGTGGACGATCAGCGCGCCAAACCGGTTGGATTTGGTATCTTTTAAATGGAAATTCAATATCGTTTTGGTGTTGAACTACATATCGTGCAAAAGGAACTGTGAGATCATAACGAAGCGCTTTTTCTGAAATACTGGAAGTTAACTTATTACTTTCTTTATTTTCAAGGGCACTTTCATTGGCTTTAGCCAAATAATCTCCAGAATTTAAAATCTTAAATATCAATCGATCCCCTTCTTCACCATATTTTCCCATTAATGTTTCCGAATTTTCAAAAGACGGTGTTTCAATAGGTTGAAATCCAAATTTCTCAAAATTACTTTTTATAATCGAAATAATATACTGACGTTTCGCCACTTCACTTGGTGAAAAGTCGCGCGTGCCTTTGGGAATACTCGGTTTTTGAGCCATATTAATAGCAAATTTTAGGTTGTCGATTTTAGAATTGTGTCCTCTAAAACTAAATTATTTAAACAAATTTAAAATCTAAATTCTTAAATCTTAAATTTCTCTATGCAAATATCATATTTTTATACTAAATAATAGTCGTTCTAAAGTAAACTTGTAACAAAAATTGTATTTTCGTGTCAAATTAGAAATGATGTTCAAATTAACCCTAGAAAATATCCGAATTGCTCTTGGATCTATTCGCACTCAATTATTGCGAACCATACTTACTATTTTAATTATTGCAATTGGAATTACCGCATTAGTTGGGATTTTAACCGTGGTATCTGCTTTAAAAAATACATTGTCAACGAATTTTGCCTCAATGGGTTCGAATACTTTCAACATTACTCAATATGAAACTAGTACTCGAAGACGCGGAGGCGGTGAAATTGATAAAATAAATCCGATTATTACTTGGCCTCAAGCCAAAGCATTTAAAGAAAATTATAAATATCCTTTTACAGAAACTTCTCTTTCATTTGTGGCAACTTCAAGAGCAGAAGTGAAATTTGAATCCGAAAAAACCGATCCAGAAATATCCGTTGTAGGTGTTGACGAACATTTTCTACCCAATTCAGGTTTGGAAACTACCTTAGGTAGAAACTTCACTGGATTTGACATTGACAACAACGCCTATGTGTGTGTAGTAGGTTCCGATTTTGAAAAGGGTTTATTAAAAGACGTCAATCCTATAAATAAGATTATTTCTATTCGAGGTGCGAAGTTTAAAGTTATTGGTGTTTTAAAAGAGAAAGGATCGACTTTTGGCAATAGCCAAGATTTGCGAGTTTTAATTCCAATTCAAGTGGCAAGGTCATTATTTACTGCTCCCAACATCAACTATGCTATGAGTATTATGGTAGAAAAAGAGAATTTATTGAACGAAGCGGTTGATAATGCAGGTAATATTATGCGTCGCATTCGCAAATTAAATCCCATTCAAGAAAGTAATTTTGGAGTTTCAAGAAGTGACGATTTAATCAATAGAATTTCAGAAATGACTGGGGTTTTGAGCGCATCAGCATGGATAATAGGGATTATTACCATCTTTGGTTCTTCTATTGCCTTAATGAACATAATGTTGGTTTCTGTTACCGAACGAACACGTGAAATTGGAGTTCGAAAAGCATTGGGTGCAAAAAGAAGTACTATTGCATTTCAGTTTTTTATTGAAACTTTAATCATCGGTCAATTGGGCGGATTGGTTGGAATTATCTTTGGGATTTTAATTGGTTATGGGCTTTCAACAGCAATCGATTTTAGCTTTGTAATTCCATGGGGAGCAATAATTGCGGCCTTTATAACCACCTTTATAGTTGCTGTAGTTTCGGGTTCTTACCCGGCTTTGAAAGCCTCTAAATTGGATCCAATTGAAGCTTTACGATACGAATAAT
>CAIJFC010000006.1 GCA_903819815.1 uncultured Bacteroidota bacterium | reverse complement strand
CATTCGCTCTTGGTTTTTATCCCGAGAATTCGGGACTGCAAAACAAGAAGACGTGGCCAAACATTTTGTTGCGGTTTCTACCAATATTAAAAACGTAACGGAATTTGGAATTGACGCCGACAATGTGTTCCCAATGTGGGACTGGGTTGGAGGTCGTTTTTCGTTATGGAGCGCCGTTGGATTGTCTATCAGTTTAGCCGTAGGATTTGATAATTTCGATAAAGTATTGAAAGGGGCGAACCAAATGGACGACCATTTTAAAACGGCTGCTTTCGATAAAAATATTCCGGTGGTTTTGGCTTTAGTAAGCATTTGGTACAACAATTTCTTTGGTGCCGAAAGTGAGGCATTAATTCCCTACACTCAATATTTGCAAAAATTGGCGCCGTATCTTCAACAAGGAATCATGGAAAGCAATGGAAAAAGCATTGGTCGTGACGGAAAACCGGTAAATTACCAAACGGGAACGATCATTTGGGGCGAACCAGGAACCAATTCGCAACACGCATTTTTCCAATTGATTCACCAAGGAACCAAATTGATTCCTACCGATTTCATCGGATTTGCAAACTCATTGTATGGAAATACCGACCATCACGACAAGTTAATGTCCAATTTCTTTGCGCAAACCGAAGCATTATTAAATGGCAAAACCGAAGCACAAGTTCGCGACGAGTTTAACAAGCAAGGCGTTTCCTCTGAAAAAGCTGATTATTTAACTCCATTTAAAGTTTTTGAAGGAAACAAACCCACGAATACTATTTTAATTGATCGATTAACTCCAGAAACATTGGGTTCTTTAATTGCCATGTATGAACACAAAATATTTGTTCAAGGAGTAATTTGGAATATTTTCAGTTACGACCAATGGGGAGTAGAACTAGGAAAGCAATTGGCGACTTCTATTTTAGAGGAAATCAACGCAACAAATGTTAAAAATCACGATAGTTCTACGACTTTTCTTTTAAACCACTATTTAAATAAGTGATAAAAAGCTATTAATACTTCTTTTTTAAGATATTAAGCGTTATAAATTGTCAATTAATCATTTATTACCATTGATTTTTGTATTTTATTAACATTTGAGGAAACATTTTAACATATAATTATCATTTAACAATTTATTAACATAAGCAACAATAATAATACTGAAATTTGCAAAAATTTAAACAAACAACAAATGAAAAATTTTAAAATTAATTTATTTTTTGGACTGTTTTTCGTAGCAACTGCTTCGTTCGCACAAGCGGTTAAGAAAGACACTGTTAAGTCAAATCAACTAGACGAAGTAGTTGTAAGAGGAAGCATTATTGACGTTGCTAAAGAAAGAAAAACACCAGTGGCTGTTTCTACTATCAAAGCGGCTGAAATACAAGCTAAAGCAGGAAATCAAGAATTTCCAGATTTATTGAAAAACATGCCTTCAGTTTATGCATCTAAATCAGGTGGTGGATATGGAGACTCTAGAGTTAACATTAGAGGTTTTGCTCAAGAAAACATTGCAGTTATGATTAACGGTATGCCGGTTAACGACATGGAAAACGGTGCTGTTTATTGGAGTAACTGGACTGGACTTACTGATGTAGCTTCATCCATTCAAGTACAAAGAGGTTTAGGAGCTTCTAAATTAGCTATTGCTTCTGTAGGGGGTACTATAAACATAGTAACTAGATCTTCTGAAATGAAAGAAGGGGGAACTATTTCTTCTTCAACGGGTAACGACAACTACCTTAAATCTACTTTTTCTTACTCTACAGGATTAATGAAAAATGGTTTGTCTGCTTCTTTCTTATTAAGCAGAACAAGAGGAGACGGATATATTAACGGAACTAACTTTGTAGGAACGAATTATTTCTTAGGTCTTGGATATAAATTAAGCGACAAACACCAATTTGAATTTACTTTCACAGGAGCGGCACAATGGCACCACCAAAGAAGTTCTTCAATTACTTTAGCTCAATATTTAACTGTAGGTGGAGGAACTCCAGCGACTAAATACAATAGAGACTGGGGTTATTTCCAAGGAAGTCAATACAATATGAATCAGAATTTTTATAACAAACCAGTAGCTTCTATCAACTGGGATTATAAAATCAATGAAACTACCAATTTATCTACTATCGTTTACGGTTCTTGGGGTCGTGGAGGTGGAGCAGGTGCTTGGGGTAGAGCAAATGGTTTAAATTTCAATGACGACAGATGGAGAACCGCTCCAAACGGAACAGGAACAGTTGACTTTGATAAGTTATACGCTTACAACTCAGGTCAAACAGTTCAAGTACCTACAACTGCAGCGTTTACTGCTTTCGCTCCTGCTACAAGAGCTTTAGTTGGAGGTCAATATGTAAATACTGCAGGAACTGAAGCTACTAATGGAGTTTCTAAAATTGCTGGTATTAACTCTCATGACTGGTACGGAGGAATTATCAATTTAGATAAAAAATTAAATAACCTTACTCTTGATTTCGGTTTGGATTTAAGAACGTACAAAGGAATTCACGTTAGGTATTTAAATGATCTTTTAGGTGGTTCAACATTTAAAGACACAGGAGATTTAAACAATCCTGCAGGAGTTTTCACTAGCGAAACGTCTTCTCCAACGCCTTCATTAAACCCATTTTTTCAAGCAATTCAAGGGACGCCAATTGTAAGAAATTGGAACGGACTAGTAAATTGGCTGGGGGCTTTTGGTCAAGCGGAATATGAAAAAGACAACTTAACTGCTTTTGTACAAGCATCGGTTTCTCAACAAAGCTTCCAAAGACAAGATTATTTTGTTTATACCAATAGCGATCCATTACAAAATTCTGTTAAAAAGAGCTTAATGGGAGGAAATTTCAAAGCAGGAGCAAATTATAACTTTAATGACAACCACAACGCATTTGTAAATGCAGGGTACTATTCTAAGCAACCCTTTTTAACGGCTGTTTTCCCAAATAATAAAAACGTGGTTAATACTAACTTAACTAATGAGAAAATTTTAGGTTTTGAAGCAGGTTATGGTTTTAGAAATGCGAAGTGGAATGTTAATGTAAACGTTTACAATACAGAATGGAAAGACAGGTACCAAAGAAGATTTGATACTGACGTACTTAATCAAAATGGATATTATGATTTCCAAGGTATTACTGAGGTTCACCAAGGGTTTGAGTTAGAAACAAGATATAAATTGTTCTCTCACTTTAAAGTAACCGGAATGTTCTCATACGGTAACTGGTTTTACAAAGGAAACAGTATCAGCAATCGTTTTGATCAAAATGGAGATCCATTTGCAGGCGGTACAGTTACAACATTGTACTTAGACAATGTTAAAGTGGGTAATACCGCTCAAGTAACCGCTGCTTTAGGTGGAGTAATTGATGTGACTAAAAACATGTCATTTGATGTAAACTATAATTTTAACGATAAATTATACGCTAATATTAACCCAAGTTCATTCACTAGTGCAACTAACAAAGGGACGGTACAATTGCCAAGCTTTGATTTAATTGATGCGGGTGTTTCTTACAAATGGGATTTAGCAAACTCTACAGAATCAGTAAGATTCAGATTGAATGTAAACAACTTATTGGATACCGTATACATTGCAGAATCTAATTCAAACATTTTTGCTGACGATTATGTAAGTGGTACTTCTGGACCAACTTACGCTTCAGCAGGAAGATTGTACAACGGAGTGGCTACAGGAAATCAAGTATTCTTCGGTTTCGGTAGAACTTGGAACTTCACTTTAAGCTACAATTTCTAATTAGAAAGAAGTAATTTAACATACTATTAAAACGGCATTCTGAAAAGAATGCCGTTTTTTTATGCTTTTTTCTTTATATTTGTTAAAATAAAAATTAAATAACACCATGAGTTTATACGATATCTTAAGACATTTCCATAAAGGTTGGGCTTATTTAGCCTTGTTTTTACTAGTTGTAGCCGTTGTTAATGCAATTGTTGGCTTCACCTCGAAAAAAGAATTTACTGCCAAAGACCGTAAAATTGCTTTGTTCGGATTAATAGGATCTCACGTTCAATTGTTAGGAGGATTAATTCTTTATTTCGTTTCTCCGCTTGGCTTAGCTGGATTTAGCATGAAAGTCGCGGAAGCAAGATTAACATCGCTAGAACATCCGTTTATTAATGTGGTAGCCTTGGTGTTAATTACCATTGGTTGGTCCAAACATAAAAGGGCCACTACAAGCGAATTAAAATTCAAATCTTTTGCTGTTTTTTATACAATAGGACTACTATTAATTGAAGCTAGAATTCCTTGGCATTTGTGGTTTTAATACCGTTTATTAGACTTGGGTCTACCAATATTTTAATTAGCACTAATCAAATATAGGTTTATGTTGCAAAAAAATAAAATAGTAATTACCGCAATCATTGGGATTCTTTTAATAATTTTTGGATCACAAATTCGAGCTCAAAAAAGCAGTAAAACGAGGACACAAAAAGTAGTACTAGACACTGCAAAAGTAAAAGTAATTGCCACTGACACCCTTCCGCCTCGAACAAAACTAAAAGCGTTCAAAACAAAAGCCCATGCTTCTTATTATGCCGATAAGTTTAATGGGAGAAAAACCGCTAGTGGAACTCGTTTTAATAACAATAAATATACTGCAGCCCATAGAAAATTGCCTTTTGGAACTAAATTAAAAGTAACCAATGAAGCCAATGGGAAATCGTTAATTGTGGAGGTCACTGACCGAGGACCCTTTTCTAAAGGGCGAGAACTTGATTTAACAAAACGCGCCTTTATGGATATTGCATCCAATAAAAACAGCGGCGTTATTATTGTAAAAATAGAAATTGTAGAGAAATAATTACCAATTTTTATAAGGGTTTTTGCTTAAATGGGAGTTGTAATATTTTTTGATATTCGTAACTTCTTTCCCCAACCAATCTGGTTTTTCAAAGGCTTCGTCTTCCGATTGCAATTCTATTTCAGCAATAACAAGCCCTTCATTTTCACCAAAAAATTCATCGACTTCATAAATATGATTTCCGAATTTTACTTCGTAGCGGGTTTTACTAATTACCCCGCTTTCGCAAAGGGGTAATAATTGTTTCGCTTCGTCAACTGGAATTTCATTTTCCCACTCCAACCGACTCAAACCCGTTTCATTCCCTTTCCCTTTTATGGTCAAAAAGCCCTGATTTCCTTTTATTCGAACTCGAACTGTTCTTTCTGGATTTGAATTTAAATAGCCTTGAGAAATCTCATTTTTTACAAATGAATTTTCTTTAAACCCCTCCGATTTCACTAAAAATTTGCGTTCTATTTCTATCATCTTAAAAAAACCAAGTGGCAACCAATATTGCCGTAATCACACAAATTACATCCACTAAAAGCATCGTGCTTAATGCATAACGCGTGTTTTTGATATTTACCGAACCAAAGTAAACGGCAATTACATAAAACGTACTTTCGGCGCTACATTGGAAAATACTGCTTAATCTTCCCGTTAAGGAATCGGCACCAAAAGTATTCATAGAATCAATTAAAAAACCACGAGATCCTGCCGAACTAAAAGGTCTTAACAAGGCAACCGGTAACGCATCGGTAATTTCTTTGCTCACGCCCATATTCGAAAATCCAAACGCAATCCATTCGCTAATAATTTCAAATAATCCGCTGTTTCTAAACAACGAAATGGCGACCAACATTCCCAAAACATAAGGAAATATAGTAACTCCCGTTTTTACTCCATTGTTGGCTCCTGTTACAAATGCCTCAAAAACGGTGGTGCTTGCCTCTGTAAATTTCTTTTCTTTATAAAAGGAAAACACCAAGGTAAAAGCAATTATTGTAATTAAAATCAACGCCGATAAATTGGAAGTAAAATAATTTTTACCAATGATATCCAATTGGTTCACATACATCAATAGTCCCACAATGGCAGCAATTAATGTCATTAAAGCCACGACTAAAGAAGCGCTTTTAAAGTTAATTTTTTGCTTGATTCCCACAATTAAAAAAGCGGCGATGGTACCAATAAAGGAAGTGATAATACAAGGCAACATCACATCGGCAGGGTTCGTAGCATTTGCAGCAGCGCGATAACCAATGATTGAAGTCGCAATTAAAGTCAGCCCTGAAGCATGCAAACACATAAACATAATTTGTGCGTCGCTTGCTTTCGCTTTGTCGGGGTTTATTTCTTGTAAACTTTCCATGGCTTTCAACCCAAATGGCGTTGCCGCTGAATCCAAACCTAGGAAGTTAGCAGCAAAATTCATCGTCATAAAAGAAATTGAAGGGTGGTTTTTTGGAACACTTGGAAACACTTTTACAAACACTGGACTTAATACTTTAGCTAGTTTTTCTGACGCTCCAGAAATAATTAATAGCTCCATCAATCCGCAGAAAAAGGCCAGATAAGCCAAAAGCGGTAGGATTAAATCCAGCAAAGTGCTTTTACATGTTGGTAACAATCCATCTGATTTTTGAACTCCGCTAAAGATTTTTACGGTTTTCGCCGAATACACATACGTCGTATCCGGATTAGAAGTGTTATTATCAACTACAATCGTTTGATCTGGTGCTTTTTCAATGCTGTCTTTAATAAAAGCGGGCACTTGATGGAGGTATTTTTCAGAGATAATAATGGGATCGTCTTTTTTACCATTGATCATAAAATCGAGCGTGTAACTGTTGCCAGAGAACAAGCTAATTAAAACAAATGCAATTGACGAAATAAATATTGCTAACCAAAATCTACTTAATACCATAACTTATTTTTTTGTAAATGTAAAAAAGTTAAATACAAATTTCACAAATTGTCACAAATTAATCTGTGTGAATCTGTGTGAATCTTTTAAATGGGTGTTCCTTATATTTACACATGAATAATTTCCTCGTCAATCAACAAATCTTCTCGACGCAACCGCAGGAATATTTGTGCAACCGCAATCGTGTCTTTTTCGCAATAGGTTACAATTCTATCGATGTCTTTTTCTACATAATAAACGTGCCCCACTTGACTTCCGTCGATATCGCCTTTTGATGAAGGGATTCCAAGTATTTTGCACATTAATTTTAACGAAGTGTAATGCTTATAATCACCAAATTTCCATAATTCTAATGTATCCAAATGGGGAATTTCCCATGGTTTTTTACCAAATAAATTCAGTTTGTTAGGCAGTGCAATTTGGTTGATAATCATCCTTCTGGCAATGAACGGAATATCAAATTCCTTGGCGTTATGACCACATAAAATGTGCTGCGGCTTGTTGAAATGATTGTTCAAGAGATTGATAAAATCGTGAAGAATTTTCTTTTCTTCTCCAAAAAACGAAGTCACTCTGAAGTGTCGAATGTCACCTTTAATTGTAAAATACCCAACAGAAATACAGATAATTTTTCCAAATTCTGCCCAAATTCCTGCACGGTCATAAAAATCTTCTGGCGTATATTCTTCCTTTCTCTGGTATTGGGTTTTGTGTTCCCAAAGGTCTTTCATTTCGGCATCCAATTCATTATAATCGGCAGCTTCAGGAACGGTTTCAATATCTAGAAAAAGAATGTTTTCGAGTAATATTTTTTCTATCATTTGGCTAGCATTTTATACGCTTCATCGATATATATAAAAAAGTCTTCGCTGTGTGGCGAATTTTTAGATTTCCGCACTTGATTTCCTAATCGAACGATGATTAATTCGTCTTCAGGAATTACAATTACGTATTGTCCTAAATGACCTCGCATATAAAATATTTTCTTGTCTTTGTAATCGCTCAACCACCATGCGTAACCGTATTCTGGAGATTCTTTGAATCTTGGAGTGATTGATTTGGCAACAAAAGTGCTATCTAATAGTTGCTTGCCGTTCCATTTCCCATATTGTTTGTATAATTTTCCAAATCGGGCAAAATCTCTGGCATTACTTGCGATACAGCAAAATGCTTTTACAATTCCGCCTTTTTTATCGGTTTGCCAAAGCGCATCGTTTTCAGCACCCATGGGTTGCCAGAAGTTTTTGGAAACATATTTAGGTAATTTTTCACCCGTTGCTTTTTCAATTACCATAGATAAAAGTTGGGTGTTACCACTTAAGTATTTGTATTTTTTTCCTGGTTCATCCACGCCTTTTAAACCCAAGATTACGTGGTCCAATTCATCAGAAAAATAGGCGCGAGTAGTAATTGAAAATGGACTGTAATACGATTCATCCCAATTCAATCCGGATGCCATGGAAGATAAATCACCAACAGTCATTGTTGCCGATTTACCTTCTTTAAATTCAGGGAAGAAATCGGAAACCAATTGGTCCAAACTTTTTATTTTACCTTCCATTATGGCTTTTCCAAGTGCTGCCGAAACAATGCTTTTGGCCATGGAGAAGGAATTGGATTTGGAGTTTTTATCGAAACCGTCGTAGTAACTTTCGTGTAAAATACTATCGTTTTTTATAATAAGATATGCAACAGTTCCGACTTCTTTGTGGAGATTTTCTAATTCAGGAGTCGCTTTAACTTTATTGTAATCTTTATGAATTGCCCAGGGTTGAGCGATGGTACTTTTAGAAATGGTGTCGTTATCAAACTCTTTGTAGTCTTCTAAAAAGGCCGTTTGATGTCCTTTTAAATAGATCGTTCGAATTGCCTTTAATAAATAATCGACATTAAAAATATAGGCTAATACAATTAATGACGAAAGAGTAATGATGGTCCAAAGTGCAATTTTTTTTAGTAATTTCATATGTTAAGTTTTATTTGGGTTTTAAATTCTAATTATACGAATATACATAAAATCGTTGAGATATTATTTTAGGTAATTAATTAAAATCTAGAGGTGTAAAAACTATTTAATAGTGCTGTAAATATAGGCTTCCAATCCTTTTAATTCTTCGTCGGACATTTCTTTTGTAAGCGCTAAATTGGTTTTCATCACTTCATATTGCGAAGGATCAACAATCGGTTTTGCTTCGTCTTTTAGGAAGGAAACCATATCGCCATTTTGTGCTTTATATATTTTAGCCATGTCTTGAACGCTTGGTCCCACTAGCTTTTCATCAATTCTATGACAAGCTACGCAATTGCCTTTTCCTTCAAAAATAGCTTTTCCAAGTTGCTCAGGTGTTTGCGAAACTTCGTCAGGATTAGGCTGTCCAAAAGTTTCTTCGCTTTCTTTTTTGCAAGAAATCACAAAAATTAAACAAACTAATAAAGCTACTTTTTTCATTGTTATTGGTTTAAAATGATAGCCGCTTCTTTTGCAAAATAAGTTGAAATTAAACTAGCTCCGGCTCTTTTAATGCACATTAATTGTTCCATCATAATCTTATCGTGATCGAGCCAACCTCTTTCGGCCGCGGCTTTTATCATGGCGTATTCTCCCGAAACGTGGAAAACAGTTACGGGAACATTCACCGCATTTTTCACTTCTCGAACGATGTCTAAATACGCAATTCCCGGTTTTACCATCACCATATCGGCACCTTCTTCAACGTCCATTAAGGCTTCTTTGATGGCTTCGAGGCGGTT
>CAIJFC010000005.1 GCA_903819815.1 uncultured Bacteroidota bacterium | reverse complement strand
TTTCTAAATATCCAATTATAGATCAAGGAAATTTGGTTTTTCCAAACTCCAACAATAACGCTATTTTTGCTGATATTAAGAAAGGAAAAGACATTATCAGAGTTTATAATATGCATTTACAATCCATTAAAATTTCTCCAGATGTAAATGAGATTTCTGACAATATTGATGGCATCAACCAAGATAAATCTCAAATGTTGATTATCAGAATTAGTAAAGCATTCAAAAAACAACAACAACAAGCCGAGATTTTGATGAACCACAAAAAGAATTGTGAGTACCCAATAATCATTTGTGGCGATATGAATAATAGTGCTTATTCCTACGTTTATAGAAGTATAAAAGGGTCGTTAAATGATTGTTTTGAAGAAGCAGGTTCTGGGTTTGGACAAACCTACAATTTCAAATATTATCCAGCACGTATCGATTATATTTTTGCCGATAAGGTTATGAAAGTTAAAAATTTCAAGAGTTTCCCCGAATTTATAAATTCCGATCACAGCCCCGTTTTAACTAGATTGGAAATGGATTAATTATTGGCTTTGTTCTTTTAAATAATCCAATGCAAAACGTCCTTCATTAAATAGTAAATCCAAGACACTTAAATTATTTATAAAGCCATGTTTTCCCCCAAAAACTTGGGTGTAGGGAGTAAAATTGGAAACGTCTTTTTTTCCATTAACAAGATATCGAAAATCCAAGCTATCAGTCACTTCATGAAAATACTCTGTTGATTTCTGATATTCTAATTTAATATTCAAGCATTTCAAAACAATTTCAATCGTTTCAAAATTTAAATCCATTAGAAAAGTGTGTTTTTTGGTAAATATTGGAAGTAAAGCATCTTCGTAATATTCAAAAAAAGGAGAAGTTCTGTAGGCAGCTTCAAGAGATTTAAAATGTTGTTTTTGCCAATCGAATGCTGTTTCTAGTTTTACCTCTTTAGTTTTTTGATGTTTTTTCTTGCTGTGTTTAATTGGGATGTTCAGCATTTGAATCCCATTCGGACTATAAATGTAGGTTCGATTTCGATTCGTTTGCTTCTGAAAATTATCTTCTACTTCAAAAACAACAGCATCAGCTTTGGCTATAGCCGAAAAATTGCTAATTGAAGGGAAATAAGTGGGGAGAAGTAAAGAGGACATTTGGTTATTTATTAATTCTTTTTCTCTTTTCTTTTTCTAACAAAATAGCTAATTCCGAAATAGGCTATTAAAGCAAATAAGAAAAATTTGAAATACGATTGCGGTTGTCCGTCTCCACTAACTGTAGTGAACATTCTATCCCAACGAATTTTATTCAAACCTTTGCCATTTGGATCCAAACTCATCCAAATAAAAACTGGTTTTCCAACAATGTGATCTTCAGGAGTATATCCAAAATATCTAGCATCAAGTGAATTATGGCGATTGTCTCCCATCATCCAATAATAATTTTGTTTGAAGGTATAGGAAGTGGCAATTTTACCATTAATTCTAATTTCACTTCCGTTTACTTTCAACTCATTATTTTCATATTCGCCGATAATCTTTTTGTAAAAAGGCAAACTTTCAGTATTTAAAGCAACCGTAACTCCTTTTTTAGGTATGTAAACTGGTCCGAAATTATCTAAATTCCATTTTGTATTGTAGGGAAAAATCGCAGCTTCTGGCTCATGTGAAATATTACGAATAACACTTTTTACAATCGGATTTTGACGTAATCTATTTGATGATTCCTCTGTTAATGCTCTAAAGTAGAAAGTGTTTTGAGAGCTTTGGTAAACGCCATCAGTAATATTCAACTCTTTTGAAAGATAAGTAGGGTCGAAACCTGTTCCGTCGGTTGTAACCGTATAGGAATATTGAGGTTTTGATCTTTCAGGCATAGGAAGAATTTTACCATTTACATATACAATACCGTCTTTAATTGACAAACTATCGCCAGGAATACCAACGCAACGTTTCACATAATTGGTCTTTTTATCAATTGGTTTGTCGTATCGTTTATCGGCAGCCTTATACATATTATACAATGTATCTGCAGGCCAGTTGAATACTACAATGTCGATTCTATTCACTTCTTGCATTGCAAAAAATCGGAAATAAGGTAATTGGGGAAAACTTGAATAGGACTTTACATTGATAAGTGGTAACGTATCATGAACCATTGGTGCAGCAATTGGCGTCATTGGTGTTCTAGCACCATAATGGAACTTACTTACAAATAAAAAGTCACCTACTAATAGCGATTTTTCTAATGAAGATGTTGGAATGGTATAAGGTTGCATCACATAGGTATGTACCAAAGTAGCTACAACAATCGCATAAAGTAAGGATCCAATGGTGTCTGCTGTTTTAGTTGAAGGTTCCAAACTTCTATTTTCAATGTAAACTAATTTTTGAGTGTAGTTTAAATAATATATATAAAATCCAAAGCTAAAAACACCTAAAATGGTATCTAAAGTGGAATTTTTCCCGAAACTTCTTAAAGTTTCAACCCATACCACAGGAAACATAATCAGGTTAATTACAGGAACAAATAATAGTATGGTCCACCAAGGCGAACGATTAATTATTTTCATCAATACCATAGCGTTATATACTGGAATTGCAGCTTCCCATTTTTTTCTTCCCGCTGCTTCATACAATTTCCAAGTTCCTAAAAAGTGAACTACTTGAACAATTAAGAAAAATACAATCCATTGAATTAGTGTCATATATATTTTAGATTTTAGATTTTAGATTTCAATTGAAAGACAAAAATCTTATTAATTTTTTATTTATTCGTTTTTCTTATTATTTTTTTAACTTAATTCTTATATAATTTCTAAAACATCTTTCATAGTGTATACACCATGTTTGCCAACAATCCATTCAGCGGCGATTACCGCTCCAAGTGCAAAACCTTCTCTGTTGTGTGCCAAATGTTTAATTTCTATTAAGTCAATATTGGAATTATAAGTCACAGTATGTGTACCAGGAACATTTTCTATTCTCTTTGCTTCAATCAAAATGTCATCTGATTTTGGATTTTCCAAAGTCCAATTGTTATAATCGCTATTTACAATTACGCCTTTAGCTAATGAAATAGCTGTTCCGCTTGGCGCATCTAATTTTTGAGTGTGGTGAATTTCTTCAATACCAACTTTATAATCTTCAAATTTCGACATGATTTTTGCCAAATAACTATTCAATTCAAAGAAAATATTTACCCCTAAACTAAAATTTGAACTACTTATAAAGGCGCTATTTTTTTCATTGCAAAGTTGAACCATTTTGTCATAATCG
>CAIJFC010000004.1 GCA_903819815.1 uncultured Bacteroidota bacterium | reverse complement strand
GACAATTATGCTGGTTCAAAAAGTCTCTTTTATAGTGTCAATTTGTCTCAATTATAAAGTCCGTGATTTATTTGAATTGTACAACCGCTTATAAAACCTTATAATATAATTAGGTATAGAGCGAAATAGTTATTGAATATTTGAATTTATTATAAAAAAAAACTTCCAGTTTCCCGGAAGTTTATAGGTGTTTTTAAAAATTTGGTCTTTATTCTTTTCCTTCTTTTTTACCTTCTGCTTTAGCTTTCTCCATATTGGCTTTCTGAATTTCTAATTGTGCAGGAGTTAATACTTCTTTAATCTTTTTGTTTAGTTCTTTTACTTTAATTTTATTAGCATCTGCATGATCTGGATTTTCCTTGCTGTCTTTTCTCAATGCCGATTGTTCTTCCACAATTGGTTTTAAAAGAGCTTGTTGATCTGTTGTTAAAGATAATTCTGTTGTCATTTTTTGCAACATTTTATCAGCACCCCCTTTTTTATCTGCTTCTTGAGCAAATCCATTTAAACCTGCAGTCAATAAAACTGCGAAAATTATTTTTTTCATTTTTATATTAGATTATAGTTAATACTTTTAAGACTTTCAATTAATAAAATGGTTTAATGCTTTTATAAATTAAAAAAAAACATTGTATTTATTTTAGTATTGCAATTGTTATTCTTTTATTATTTTCTTAGTAAATACTCTTTTTTGCTCTTTAAAAAATTCAATATAATAAATCCCTTTTTCTAAATTTATTAAGCTAAATGAATTGTTGTCAGGTTTGATAACATTAGATACAATTTGCCCATTTGAATTGTAAACAATAATTTCATCTATGACACTATCTTTATTCCAATAAAGAATAGATGATGTTGGGTTCGGGAAAATTTGAGTGTCAAATTTATCAGAATTATATTCCATTGAATTTAAGGTGCTTGTCCTGGTGATATCTATTTCAATTCCATGAAAGATATCATCAATGCTGTCTGTATTTACTAACATAAAATCAGAACCAAAAACTCCATTTTGGTTAATAATTGGATTTTGTAGTGATACTGTAGCTGTTTTCCATTGATTATTTCCATTACCAGAAACATTTAAGGCAGTCTGTAGGCCAGATGCACTATAATATTTGAGTGCCCAAGTCGAATTTTGATTTTTATCAAGCCACGTAATTTTAAAGGTTAAACTGGCTGGAGCTGAAAGGGTAAAAACATCGGAATTAAATTTAAAATACATTGTATTTTTGCCACTACTGTTTTGAAAAGATCGCGCAAAACGATCGTATTTAGATGAATTTGAATTTATATTCCCCCTTACCCTAAATAGACCAATTGAGGTTATATCTGGATTTATTTGAGTTATCCATCTCTCGTAATTTCCTTCTTCAATATTCCAACCTGCATCATTATATCCTGTTTGTTGATCACGTTGATAAACTTGACCTTGAGTAGCCGCATAAACATCATCCATTCGAGCACCACGGCTTGCAAAGGCATTGCAAATAGCAGTATATCGAGACTGATTTAATTGGTTGGCTGCACCATAAACACTTACTGGAAATTTAGTAGTATTTTGAGAATTTAATCCTTCATGGAAAATGGAATAGGCAGCATCAGCAGTTCTTGGATATACTTGTTTGCAATATTTATTAAACATCTTAAAAACGTCATGTAATTCCGGTCTTGATTGCGCTTCTTGCAATGCACTTTGCGTAACGAGCCAAACAGAAAGACCGGTATTAAGACCGCTTAATGCACCCCAATAAAAGCCTAGTGGAACATTAATTTGGTAATATGGTTTTGTCCAAGTTTGATCCATTTCGGCAGCAGAAAATAAATGCAATCCTTGAGGATTAATGAGATAAGGTGTCCAAGTGGTTTTGAAATCTAATTCGTCTGAAAGATGGTGTCCTCTAGCATAAGCTCCACCTTTTGTTCCAAATCCATAAGTAACATTATTGGTTACCCATTGCCATTCTGAAGGTTCGTCAACAGGATCAATATTATTAAATAGTAGCCCAATCCGGGTACTAGTATTCCCCGTATTAAATGTCAGTCTGAATTTTTCAAATACTTCTAAACGAAATGCACGCCATTGATTATCGGAAATAGTATAAGAGGAATTAATAGGCGATCCCTTATAGGCCACTTCATCACCTGTGCATCCAGTTTTAACTTGGATATATGCAATACGATTGAATAAATTTGCCGGTAGTGTTCTTAAGAAATTCCCAAAATTCCCTATCATATTGAAATAATACGTTTTATAGTCGCTATCTAAATAATAAGGATATTGTGTCCAATTTGGATGTTGTGTATCATTTGTAATCACACTAGGCACACCATTAGCGTAAATCCAAACCGGGGCATCGGGACCAACTCCAACGCTTATATTTACCATCTGATTGTTGGCGTTGGCTGTTTGTAATATCGTTTGAATTTCAGACCAATCGTATTGAGAGGAGTTAATTGATTGTACATCTTCCCAGTTCACATCAGCACTTATTCCTTTTAAATAGTTGTAATCAGTATTTACTGAAATGTTATATGCATTTGATCTGTCCCAAACGCCATAGGAATTAACGGGTAAAATGGTACTTTGACCACCAACAGAAAGTGTCCATAATATAATTGTATTTATTAAATAGTATTTAACTTGTTTTTTCATTTTGACATAATTAGTAGTCAACTTATTTATGACGATGCAGACGCCTCAACTTACTTAAGTTCAAACATTTTATAACGATTTCATGCTCTCGCATAATTCATTAAATGATTTTTTTCCATCGTATTTTATGATTTGAGAATGACGCCCTTCTAAAAGCACAGGACTTGTTTTTCCAAAAGCATTCAATTTATATTCTTTGGGTTTATCACCCCAATTGAAAACCCCAAGGTAAATGTCATTTCCCTTTCTGGCAATTATTAACTCAAACGCATCTTGCTTGTTTATTCCATGTTCCCAAAAATCTAATGGCACAGTGTCTTCCATTACTGGAAACTCAAAAACTTCTTTTGCTAACGCTTTACGTTCTTTGCGAAGGGTCATTAAATTATCACTTTGCAATCGGGTAGTACCGTATAGTTTATTAAAATCGGCCCACATTTGAGCTTCATTCATCGTCATACTATGTCCGTGCTTTACATCTTCTTGAGACACCGTTTCGTCTTCGTCTATGGCTTCGCGGAAAACAAGGTAATCGGCATCTCCATTGAATACTTTACCACTTAGGTAAAAGTTACTTAGATTACCCAAACAGCGCTCTGGAAAAGCTTGATAGAATGGATTGATGTCGCCACCGGTTCGCATTCCGTCTACAAAACCAATAGTTGGACCAAAAACAGCAGAACAGCCTAAGAAATAAATGTCATCACCCATGGCTTCTCGCATGGTTTTCATTCCCAAACGAAAACGTTCTACCCCAGTGATAGTAGGGTCGTAGGCCTGGAAACTTTTAACATGTTTGTTTTTAAGTTTGGTATCATTCTCGAGACCGTAACGCATAAAATCTACTTTGAAATAACGAATCCCCCAATTATCTTTCATATTTTTTATGCAATCTGCGATATGTGCCCTTGCTCCTGGATGGGAGTAATCGAAGTAAATATAACGCATTACTTTGTCTGCTTTTTCATTCTCTTCGACAACTAACTTTCCATCTTGATCGTGTAGGAAGTACTCGGGATGCGTTTTATAAATTTCTGATGCTTCATCGCCTCTAAACCCATCAAAATGTATTCCTGGAGTTTTTCCTTCGGCCACAATTCGGCTAACAATCTCCTTGATGCCACCCGGTAAAAGACCTGAGTGCACCGTTTTATAATCTCCTCGTTCGGTCCACCATCCGCCATCAATTTGTATCATATTTATCTCTGGAGACAATTGATTCAATTGATCCATATTACCATAAATATCTTTTGGTGTGAATACTCTACCATAATAATCCCATGTTGCCCAACCTTTGAAATCGGCGGGTTTGAGTTTGCTAATTTTATTTTCGGCAGCAATCGCCGATCCAAATTGATCAAGTAATTCAAGCCAGTTGGTAGCACGTCTAAGAACGATTTGTTCATATTCTATGGTCTGGCCTGGTTTTAGTTGTTTGCCTTCTCCATCAGACCATACTTCAAAAGCCCCTTGTTTTAAGGTAAAATTTGGCATAAATATTCTCCAAGAAGTTGCACCTGCAAATAAATATTGCCCGTCAGATAATCGTAACATTTCATACATATTACTCGAACTACGATTAGTTTGGCTGCCTATTGTTTGTTTAAGTAAAGGGGTTCTCCCCATACAACTTCCTCCAAAAACTACATCCAAGTTGTCAGATAATTGGGCTTCAATCGGAATGCTGACAGTGATTCTTTCAATTGTAATTGGTTTATTTCCTTTGTTGGATAATGTTATCGACAACTGCTGAAAACCATTTTCAATTTTTTTCAAACTATTGGAAGTCGATACTGCACCGGTAGCCTTAACATCAACCTTAATATCTTTCCATTGCTGAGTTGTTCCTGCAAAAGAAATTAAAACGTTTAAAAATACTATT
>CAIJFC010000003.1 GCA_903819815.1 uncultured Bacteroidota bacterium | reverse complement strand
TGATTGGGTTATGGGAGTTACTATTAATGATTCTCAAACTACTGCTGCAATTGTTTCTAAAGATGGTTTTATAAAATTACTAAATCTTAAATCTTTTACATTAATTAAATCAAAAAAATTAAATCAGAATCTCGAATCCTGTCAATATATCAATAATTCAAAAGATTTATTATGCACTTTTTCAAATGGGTCTGCTTTAGTTTTGGAAGCTAATTCCTTGATTATTAAATTTGAGCTTAATAACAAAAATATAAAGCCTAATAATTCCTTAATTAATGATGACGGCTCAATAATTTTTGCCAACGAAAATGACGAATCTTATAGTATTTGGGATATTAAAAGGGGGCTTTTTTTAAATAAAAAAACACTTACGCATAGTATTATTGATATAGATTATCCAAATAAAAATGGAGATGTACTAATGAATTTCGGAAACACATTGAAATTATATAATAAAAAGGAAAATTATTATAGTAACCAAAAGACTTTTGATAATGATCAAATTATTAAAGCAGGATTTAGTAATACAGGAAAAACGCCTTATGTAATTTTAAGAGACTTTGGATTATTTATTTTGGATGAAATATCATTGAATTCCATAGAAAAATATCCAAAATCAGATTATGCATATTTTATAAATATAGAATTTATTTCAGATGATTCTAAGTTTATAGTAGGTGACACTGAAGGTAATATATCTATTTATGAACGACTTAATAGAGAAAGTAAGTTATTAAATATTGATGAAGACAATGGAGAAATTATTTATATTAAAGAATTTCAATCAAACATGATTTGTGTTATTTCAAGAAATAGAATTGCTTTAGTTGACTTAATAACAAATTCTATTATTAAAAGCATTAAAATAAGTCCAATGATAAGTGATGCCAAAGTAGATAACAATCAACTATATCTATCTCATTATAATGGATTAATTGAAATATGGAATTTAGATAGTTTTAAATTTTACAATAGCTTTATTAATGAATATTCATGTGTAAAAATTAATACTTCTAAAAAACTTATTTTCACTACAACATTAGATGGACAAATTTATTGCAAAGACAAAATAAATTTTGAAACAAAATTTACTCTTTATGGATTAAAAGATGGAAATTATATTATTAAACTTCCCAACTCTCCCTATTATATGTGTTCTAAGGAAGCAAGCAAAATGTTACATTACGTAACCCCGAATTTAAAAGTCATTGGATTTGATCAACTTGACCCAATTTATAACCGCCCAGATATTGTTTTAGAGACTATTGGCAATTATTTTGGTGGTGTTGATGAGCAATTGGTTTCACATTATCGTTCAGCTTGGGAAAAGCGTATCGAACGTTTGGGGTTAGATAAAGATAAACTTGGTAAAGGAGAATTTGATTTACCAGAAGCAGAGATTGAAAATGCGGAGGCAATTGCATATGAAAATAAAGATGGAAAAATAAAAATACATTTAAAAGCCAATGATATTAGTAATTCATTAATTCGGTATAATATTCTAGTTAATGAAGTACCTATTTATGGTTCACAAGGAATTTCTTTAAGGAATTTAAATACACGAAAATGGGACACAACTGCGACTGTGCCTTTGAGTATAGGTGAAAACAAAATACAGGTTTCAATAATGAACGAATTGGGTTTAGAAAATTTCAAATACCCAACTTATGTTAATTATGTTCCAAAATCAAATGAAATAGCGGCTAAAACTTTTTATATTGGAATAGGGGTAGATAATTTTAAACAAGATAGAATTAATAACAAAGAGACAAAATTAGACTTTTGTGTAAAAGATGTAAATGATCTTGGTAAAGTATTTTCTGAAGATTCTAATACAATTGTAAAACTTTATACAAATGAACAAGTATACAAAGAAAATATTTTATCTATTAAAAACTTTCTTTTAAAAAACACAACCGTTAATGATAGAGTAATAATATCCTGTAGTAGTCACGGATTATTAGATAAGAACAACAATTTTTATTTAGCAATGCATGATATAGACTTTAAAAATCCTTCAGATAGAGGTTTGGCTTATGAAGAATTAGAAAATTTACTTGATGGAATACCGGCAAGAAAAAAATTGTTATTATTAGACGCTTGTAATAGTGGAGAAAATGATTTGCTTGATGAAAACAATCAGCCGGATGAGAATTCTGATAAAAAGAATATGGCTACTATAACTGGAAGAGGAGAAGTAAAGGTAGAATCGAATGAGAATAATTCATTTCATAAAATGAATGAATTATTCATAAACACTAGAAACAAAACGGGCTCAGTTATTATTAGTGCTGCCGGTGGACGAGAAAGTGCATTAGAAGGAAACTCAGTAATAATAAACAATAAATCAATTGAAAATGGAGCATTTACATATTCGGTTATTGAATTTCTAAAAAACAATAAAAGTAATACTGAAAAATTAACTGTCAATCAATTAAAAAAATATGTTGAAGAACGAGTAGTTGAAATCACAAACGGTAAACAAGAACCAACGTCAAGACAAGAAACAATGGATATAGATTGGGGGCTGAAGTAAACGAAATCGGTCTGAGTTAATTTTTAATGGCATAAAGAGAATACTCGACAAGACTTTAAATCCAAAAATAATAACTTTTTAATAAAAATAAGAGTTAATAATAATTTTTTAAACAAATGTTAGGTATTTTACTTAAATTTAATAATTTTACTAAAATAAATAAATTAAAATGAAAAAATTATTTCTATTATTCGTTTTTATCGCTGTATTTTTCACAGCTAACGCTCAAGTTAAAAGTCAAGTTGAAGCAAATACAATGAGTTTTTCTAAACTTGATTCTTTAATTTTAAAAAAATCTAATACTTTTATTAATTTAAAGGAAAAACCAGATGGTGCAATGACAAGAGGGGTTAATCAACAAGATCCATGTAGAAAAGCACTAGATGACTTAAGTGATTTATATAGCAATTTAAAAGTAATTTATAAAAATTGTTGTAATGGCGAAAGTAGTGTTATTGCTCTCGGTATTGTAGTTTATAAGATTTGGAAAATTTGGGACAGCACAACTTGTATTTGGGACGACAATCCAAGAATGTACGCAGCTGCTTTATATTATGAGTTAGATTTTGATAATTATAAAAGTAGGTTTTATTGTCCCTATGATTGTGGTAAATAACTTATTAATTTAACAATATTTTAAAATTTAAGCTAAGTATTTTCTAGTTTTAATATTATTTTAAACAGGAATATTTCAATGGAAGAAGAAGAGATCGACTTTGATTTACTGGAATTAAAAATAAATAAATATAATTTATTAAATATTTTTTTTTGGATAGTTAATGTTTTGTTATTTTTTGGACAAACCTTTTATTATTTTATTTTTGATATGGATTTAAAATTTGATATTTATTTTATATTGTTTGCTTTTGTAAATATTATCTCTTTGTATTACAATTATAAAATTAGTTATCATCTTTCCTTTTTAAAATATAGATATAAATATTATAAAAATTTAAAAAATCAATAATTTATGGATAAAGTATTCGTTCATTGTCCGGCATGTGGAAAAGGTTTCACCCATGAAAATGTGTCAAATGGAAAAGCACTTGGTTTATTTGGCGGAGCTGCTGCAGGGGCAACTGTTGGTGCTAAAATAGGTTTGTTCTTAGGGCCTATAGGTGCTATAGGGGGGACCATTCCAGGAGCTATTTTAGGAGGGGTTTTTGGAAAAAATTATGGGAAAAAATTTGACCGTCCTAGGTGTCCAAATTGTGGTACTAACTTTCAATTACCAGAAAGTTTAGAATAATTTGAATATTTTTGTGGTAATAAAAATAATTATTAATTAAACTTAAAAATCATGATTAAATTAACACAAATCAATTTAAATAGATTGTTAATGTTGTTTACATTAGTTTTTTCTATTTATTCTTATTCGCAAAATGCCAAAAGAATACCTGGCTGCATTATTAATAAAAACAAAAACACAAAAGAGTTTAGCATCCCAAAAACCAGAGGAATTTCAGAATTTCCTAAAGCGGTATCTTTAAAAGATTATTATCCAGAGGTTGGCGACCAAGGATTTTATGGAACTTGCACTGCATGGGCAACTACCTACGCAAGTTTTACGGCACTTAAGAATATAAAAAACAATAGATTAGGTAATACTCTGAAAGAAGAAGAATGTTTTTCTCCTCAATTCACTTATGATTTGATAAAAAGAGAAACAGATGATAATTGCTCTGATGGTTCTAAAATTTATACTGCATTGGATTTAATTAAAAGGATAGGTTCATTATCTTTAAGTGAGTATCCATATAATTGCAATATCTTAAATGATGGCAAAGGAATTGAAAGACTAAAAAATAATCCTTCTTATGAAACTAAATTTAATGAAATTATTACTTCAGCTAATAAAAATCGTTTAGAAGATTTTATTGACTTAGGGAGAACGAATGTTGTTGAAAAAATTAAATATGCATTAAATAATAAATATCCAGTTATTATTTCGATTTGGGATTATGGTAATTTAGAAGCTAATCTTGGAAAAGATTCTTGGGTTCCTGAAAATTTAGAATCCAATACGGGAGGGCATGCAATAAGCCTTGTATCTTATAATGATGATAAAAATGGGGGTTCATTTGAAATCATGAATAGCTGGGGAAAAGAATGGGGTAATTCAGGATATTGTTGGATAAGATATTCGGATCTTGAGAAAGTAATTGGAGATGCATATGCTCTAACCGATATTAAGACACAAAGCGATATTAGTGCAGAATTTTATGATTTTAATTTAATTATTAAACTAATTGGAGACGATTCAAAACCTTTTGAGTTTAATACAGAAAAACTAATATATAGTGAAGATGATAATTTTTATGTTGGTTCTATTGATAATTCAGAATATAATTTTCTATATCCTTTAGAATCTAAAAAATTTCAAATAGCTTTAAGTTCAAATGATAATTTATATTTTTATTTAT
>CAIJFC010000002.1 GCA_903819815.1 uncultured Bacteroidota bacterium | reverse complement strand
CTTACTGTATAACGATACATTAATTTAAATAGTATTTTAATTCCATCATTTCTTGGATTTATTAAGATGATTTCTTGAAAGTATAATTATTAATATATATTATCAACTTAATAGCTTAATTTATTTATATATTTGAAAATTGTTACCTAAAGTTTATAACCATATAAATTAATTTATTTATTATGAAATTAAAATTACTATCTACATTATTTTTATTTATTTCCGTTGTATTTTCTAATTTTTCGCAATCTTCTGATAAGGAATCTGCTGCAAGAAGTTGGATCAATGAGCACGCTAAAGAGTTAAATATTCAGTCTTTCCATTCCTTTAAATTAACATTTGTTAGAAAAGGATTGGCTGGTGAAACATTACGTTTCCAACAAATGTTAAATGAAGTTCCGGTTTACGATTCTGAAATTGTAGTCAATTTTGCGGAAGGCGATCAAGTTGCATATTCATCAAATAATTATGATGCTACAATTGCAAAAATTGACACCAATCCTTCAATTACAAATACACAAGCAATTGCAATTTCTAATGACGCATTGCAATTTAAAGGAGCTGTTACTTATCAAGATTCTAAATTATGTGTAGTTAAAATGGAACAAAATACCATTTTAGTCTATAGAGTTGTAACTAATGCTTTTGATAAAACTGGAAGTTGGGAAGTTATTATAGATGCCAAAACAGCTGCGATTTTAAGTAAAAAAGATATTGCAATATACCATAAAGATAAAAAAAAAGAAAAAGCAAAAAAAGTAAATCCAAACACTAAATTAACTTCACCAAATTCATTCGTTCCAGGTGCTGCTAAAGTATTTATTCCAGATCCACTTTCTCAAGCTCGAGTTCCTTATGCTGGAAATTATTTAGATAATAATGATTTAACTAATGCGGATTTTGATGCAGCTAGAACTCAAGTTATTTTACCTGAAATTGAATTATTAAGTGGTGTTTATAAATTGAAAAGCTCCTTTGTAGAAATTCAAGATCTGGAAGCACCTGCGAAAGGTTTATTTACTCAATCAACTCCAAATTTCTTGTACGATAGAGAAAACGATGCTTTTGAAGCAGCAAATGCATTTTATCATTTGGATAACAGCATGCGTTATATCAATAACACACTAGGAATTCGTTGTATTCCATTAACAAATTCAGGAATTTTATATTTTGATCCCTCTGGAGTAAATGGAGATGACAATTCCTATTATACTGTTGGAACTCTAACTTTTGGTGAAGGGGGAGTTGATGATGCTGAAGATGCCGATGTGGTTTTACACGAAATGGGACACGGAATTCATGATTGGTTAACTGGTGGCCATGCTTCAAGTACTACTGGTTTAGGGGAGGGTACAGGTGATTATTGGGCAGTTTCTTACAGTCGCAGTTTAAATCAATGGACAGCAACAGATGCCGCCTATAATTGGGTATTTAGTTGGGACGGTCACAACGAATGGTGGGCTGGAAGAGTTACTAATTACACGAGAACTTATCCTCAAACAGGAGCAACTAATACTCAAATTCATACTTATGGTCAAATATGGGCTACAGCTTTAATGAAAATTTTTGATGTTATAGGAAGAACAAAAATGGATAAAGCTTTCCTCGAAGGACTAGCGTTAACGAATAGCTCTTCCAATCAAAAAACAGCTGCGGTTGCGGTCAGACAAGCTGCAATTAACATGAATTATCCTTGCGCCGATATTCAAACGATAACTGATAAATTCAATGCTTCGGGTTACGCGTTACCAGCACTTTCATTAACTATGGGGATTATTGCAAACCAAACCGTTAACGCTGGAACTACTAATACTTTTTTGATTCCTAGCTATGCAACACTTGGAAATCCAATTTCTGACGGTTGTGCTGCTACTGTAACCCAATCGCCAGCAATAGGAACCTCGGTTGCTCCTGGGGTTTATACTATAACAGTTACTGCAACATTAGGAGCTACAGTAATAGTAAGAACATTTACATTAACAGTGATTTCAAATTTATCAACTGTTGATTTTGTGAAAAACAGCATTGTTATTTATCCAAATCCCGCTAAAAATCTAATTACAATTAAAGGGGAATTCAATGGAGCAGAAACTGTTACCATTTTCAATTTATTAGGTCAAAAAGTAATTGAAAAATCATTGATGTCAAATGAAGAAAAAATTGATGTATCTTCACTTTCTAATGGAGTTTACACTATATACTTTAACACAACTAAAGTAGGTAAGAAGTTTATAAAAGAATAAGTATATTAAATTTTT
>CAIJFC010000001.1 GCA_903819815.1 uncultured Bacteroidota bacterium | reverse complement strand
CGATTAACAAGTAAAATTGTTCTTCAATACCAATTGACCACAATACTTCTATTATTCCTCCTGGACTAAATGAAGCAAATATGTTTGGAAAAAAAGTATAGGATAAAAAAATACCATAAACTAAATCGTAGTTATTTTCATAATCAAATCCCAATAAGGGTAAAATAAATCTGTAATATACTAATCCAAAGGTTAATACTAAATAGTACAATGGAAATATCCTTACTATTCTTCTTAAAAAAAACTTTTTTAGATTAACTGAAGAACTAACTGATTTTTCAATATATAATTGTCGTATAATTAAGAATCCACTTAAAGAAAAAAACATATATACAGCTTCTTCTCCTTTATTAAAAATAGATAAATTATTATAATATGGAAAACCTCTATTTTGACAAAATTGAGGGATATGAAAAATAACCACTAAAAATGCTAACACAAATCTTAATCCAGTCAAATTTGGTAGCAATTTCATATTTACATAACTGTAATTGAATTCATTGTTTTGTGTCAAAATTTCGGGTTAAAGTTTTTGAGGTGCTTGGCGGGGTTGCGAACTTCGGAACGAATTATTTTTGTTAATGATAAAAATTTATTTATGAATGTGAGCTTGAACTTAAAATAAAATTAGCAATCTTTCCAAACGCTTGTTAACTGCCGTTATTTCCTTTAGCTTTTTGAGGGTCTTCTAAATATCGAATATATCACAAATTAAATTACTGACAATCCTTGGATATTCCTTCAACAAAATTATTTATCATATCTATTTTTTTATTGCTTGCGAAATTACAACCAGTAAAATTGTTGATGTCTTTGTAACTAATTTTTTCTTTGTATTGCTTCAAAAATAATTTAGCTTTTGGCAAATAAGACCAATGCCATTTTTCCAATTCATAACCTGTTCTATTGGTTAGTTTCTTATCATCATATACTTGACAAAAACCGAATTTTGATGCATTAGTTTTTAACCAAGTGTACTCCTTTAAACCCTGACCTTTTTCAAAATATGAATTATTTAAATTGATAAGATCCATGTCGGTTCCCCAATGGTGTCTTGATGTGCAAGGCATTGAACTAAATAGAAGTATTTTTTTTATACACGAAATCGTGTCTGAAGTTTTAATATTAGTTTTGAACTTACGATCCCAAATGCTTTTTTGTTCTTCAAAATTTCGAGTCCCAGAAACAATTACAAGTTTTACACCTTCCTTTTTAGCTGCATCATGCATTTTCTTAAAATTGTCATAAACTTCTTTAAGTAAATAGGTTGGTTTAGAACAGTAAGCTTCTTCAACAGCAATAAAATTTTTGTCTTTGCGATAATTAATTTTTCCTAATAAATATTTTTTTTCAATATCATAAAAAGGAGTACTCTTTGGATTATTATCCAATTTACTTTCTGAAGTGTAAAATGAAAAAATATAATTTAGTACGAATAAATTAAATAAAACAATAAATAGTACAAATTTATATTTTGATTTTGTAGTCATTAGTTTTTTATATTTTGTAAGTAGTTATTAAAATTCCTGAACATATTTTCCTAAAACCCATCCGACAACTCCACTATTTGTCGCGATTTTGCACCATCTTACACCATTAATAAATTCTAAATTACTACCATTAATAGTTGCAAATCCTTTACTACCATTAGTCATTGTAAAGACAATCCGAAATTTATTATTATCTAGAGCTTCAATTATTTTAACAGCTCTTCCATTATTTAATGAGAATGAAAAGTTTCCAGAATATTCATCATAGAAATTAGTATTCACTTTCAAGATAGCCTCATTTCTATTGTTTGAAGCGTAAAAAACATCTAAAATTGAGACAATTTGGTTTAATGACAGAACCCCTTTCTTACTAGATTCTGTGGTGTGAGAAGATCTAATAATTACATTTTGACCTAAAATTCTGCCTTGCCCATCTTGTATTTTTGTAATCAAATTGGAACTGTTATTAAAACCAGTTAAGAACAGTGAAATTAATAGTAAACTAAATAAAGGAATATTTTTCATGATTTTTAATTAAAAAATTAATAAATAATAACAAAAATACAAAAAAAATTAATTCTATTTAAAATGTTAACTTAATTATTTAGTCAAGAACTCTCCAAAACCCTCAAAGAAGTTGGGATGGTTTAGCGGTTCAAATGTTACTGCATACCCACAATTACAACCGCTTTGATAGTTCTAGCACGTTCGCTGCCTATTGTGAATTAGTACTCCATCTGAATCTGTTACTGGCATAAAAGGGGGTAATATAATTAATCCAATCAGCGATTGTAATATGAAGAGTTTCTCTTAATATCAGCTATAAGTGCCATTCAGCACGACAAATAACTCAAAGTCTATTACCAAAAAAATGTGGAAGACGAAAACCAAAAACCAAAAATGGTCGTTTAATCGGCATATTGTTTTAGTGAACTCTTAAACAGCGCATATTGTTTTTTATATTTTTCAAGAGCTGAAGAATTTTTATACTTTATTCCAATAATCCATTTGGTATTTTGAGATTCATTATATTTTTGTTGATAACTCCTCGAATAGGATCCATCGGCGGAAGTAATTGTCCACCATTTTGTTTCTACATTACCATTAATTTGAGATTTTGTACTACTTAATTTTTCTTTAGATTTTAATAAGATATCTATTGCCTCGCCATTCCACTGTGGTGAAAAAATATAAAATTCAACAAGATTATCTGGAGATTTAAAAACAGCACTTTCAAAGCCATCAGAAGTGGATGATTTTAAGGATCCTTTTGCTAAAAATTTTGATGGATAGTTTATATCAAACCAAGCACCACTAAATGTTTTTGTTTGTGCCATTATTACCTGGCTAACCATAATCATTGTAAATAAAGTAAGTAGTCTTCTCATATTAATTATTTTGTTTAAAAAATTGTCTAAGGGTTTTGGGCTTTGCGAAGGTGACGATTTTCACCCTTGAAACTTATAGAAAAATCCAATTTTAAAGTTATTTCTATTTTATTTTTCTAACAATTATTTTTCTTTTTATTTTTTTATCATAAGAAATCCAGGTCCCACAACATGAACCATCTAAATTTTCTTCGCTTTCAAAACATTCTTCATCAAAACAACCCCATGTGAGGTTAAAAATTCCATTTTTTGGGTTTGTTTTTGGTTCAAATCCCTCAATTTGTGGTGAGTCACATTCCACAAATAAATTTCCAGTAAAGTAGGTTTTATTTGAGTTGTTTACCATGCTGTATCCTTCACAGTATCCTGTTTTTCCCGACTTATAAGTTGCTTTTGTAATTACTATTTTAATTTTTTTTGAGGGTAGATCTCCACCCGACATGCTTCCTACCCAAATCCCTAATGTTTCTTTTGCATAATTAGATTGACTTGAACAAAAAAATGGAATTAAAATAAGATAAAAAATAAATATTTTTTTCATTTTATTTAGTTTTAAATTGTTGCCTACTCTTTAATGGATTTTCAGCGTTCTCCATTGTATTTTGTTTTAAACTTGCCCATAACGGTTTGCTTTCAGACCACAGTCGCGGCTTGGCAAAAACGTTTTTTCTATTAAATAAAAACGAAAATAGGAAAATTAAATCGCAATTCACCGAAAACCAACGATTGCGCTTGACAGCTGTTATGGGTTGGTTTAATATTCCCCTTTACCAATAACCTTTAAGGCAACAGGATAGCTTTTTTTTCCATCCATTGAATGCCACGAACCAACTACGGTTTGTCCTATTTTCTTGTTCCAATCTTTCAAAATAAAATAACCTGTTTCATTACCACCAACTCGTTCAATGATTTTTTCATCATCTTCTGAGCATAAACGAATTTTCTTTTTTTTACTTGAATAATAATATTCGCCGATTGTGAAGCATGGAGTTCCGCCTCCATAAGGAACAGCCAAAGTCATAGCAATTTCATATTGACCAATGGTGCCTTTTAATTTTGTTTCCTCTGTCCAAATAGTCTGCGAATTCACGTAACTATGTGATAGAAAAAAAACTGATAAAATGAATAATTTTTTCATTTTGTTTATTTTTTTAATTATTGCCTACTCTTTAAAGGATTTTCAGCGTTCTCCGTTGTATTTTGTTTTAAACTTGCCCATAACGGTTTGCTTTCAGACCACAGTCGCGGCTGGGCAAAAACGTTTTTTCTATTAAAAAAAAACGAAAATAGGAAAATTAAATCGCAATTCACCGAAAACCAACGATTGCGCTTGACAGCTGTTATGCTTCGTTGTTCTCGATTGGTTTGATAT